>CALXBL010000001.1 GCA_944386525.1 uncultured Ruminococcus sp.
ACTTAACTGTAACACAGGTCTATGCTGTTCCGCTACCTTTTTTTGTAAATTGTCTCACATCTATTGTAATCCTACATTTTTCAAAAAAATCAGAGCAGCATATTATTTTTGCTGCTCCGTTTGTATCCTTTTTATTGCTGCCGCTGATTTTACGAGAATAAAGTACGATTTTTTAGAATTCGCTATAATATATTATTTTTTCAACGCCGCTTTGTTCAGAAATATAATCTCCTATATCAGGTGAGTTTTTTTCAAAGCGTCCGTGAAAATCGCTTCCGCCTGTAAAAAACAGACCATACATATCACCTAATTCTCGTATTATAGCTTTCGACTTGTTGGAATTGGCATGATGGTTATATTCAAGTCCATCAAGTCCAGCATTTACAAGTGCAGGTATAAGTTCAAAATTCTGCTGCTGCCCACTGTGGGCAAGCACTGCTACCCCTCCTGCGTCTTTTATAGCTCTAACTGCTTTTATCGGATCTATATACTCTATATCAAATTGACATATCCCATTATTTTTAAATACACTGTAGTAAAAATCACCGAACAATTCATCTGTCACACCGTGTTTTACAAGATAGTCCATTATATGCTGTTTATAAATATATTTTCCATCGGCTCTTTGAACATCATCAACATTAATCTCATATCCGTGCTGATTTAAGATCTCTATCTGGCGAAGCGAATTTTCATGACGTGCTATCAATGTAGGTTTTGTAATTTTTTCTACAGATTTATTATTCTTGATATTGTATCCAAGTATATGTACTCTGTAATCCTTGTAATAATCATATGACGAAATCTCTATGCCTGCAAAAACTTTCACTTTTTCAGATCTTACAAGCTGTTCGGCATGAGATAATGTGTCGTGATCCGTTACAACTATTGCATCAAGATCTTTTTCCTCAGCTCTTTTTACGATCTCTTCTATACTCATTGAGCCGTCAGAAACCGTAGAATGTATATGCATATCAGCTCTTATCATACGATCTTTCCTTCCGATATATTATACACCTTGTCGCACAGACCATCCATAAACTCCAGATCATGAAATATGCCTATCATGCTTGTATCCTGATTTTTCAGCTTTATAAGCATATCTTTTACAAGCACCTTTGTCTTATTATCAAGTGAGGCAGTAGGTTCATCCAGCAGCATAAGCCGAGGTTTCTTTACCATTGTGTGTGCTAAATTCAATCTGAGTCTCTCACCGCCGGAAAATGTGTTTGGATATATATCCCACAAGCTTTCTGACAGTCTGAAGTAATTCAGCATTTCCGCTGCTTTTTTGGACGCCTCTGCACTGCTGCAGCCTATGTCCAGCAAGGCATTCATTACGTGTTCCTTTGCTGTCGTTCGAGGCATTACATTTAAAAATTGGGATACATATCCTATCTCATACTTACGCATATACAGTATCTGTCGCTCACTCGCCTTTGTAAGATCGACTCTCCCAAAGGCTTCACTATCATATATTATCTCACCGGAGGTTGCCAGATATGTTCTGTTGATACATTTCAGGATTGTGGATTTACCTGCTCCTGAAAGTCCTACGATTCCTATAAACTGTCCTTTTTCAAGCGAAAATTTCACATTACTGCACGACTTAATCTCTCTGCCAACATTGTGAAGATAAAAATTCTTTGTCAAATTCCTTATCTCAAGTATATTCTTATTCTGAACATCACCATCATGCTTATCAGCAGCGCCAGCTGATATTCTGCTGTTTTTAATATCAAGAATGTTTATCATATGCCTTACCTCCTGTATTCTACACGGGATGTTGTCTTTCCATCCACAAGAACATGAGTAATTACAGGATATCCATCAAGTATCTCTACAATGGACAGATCTGCTTTTTTACCGACCTCTATCGAGCCGTATTCCCCATCAAGCTTCATTGCCTTAGCCGGGTTTAACGTTGCTTTATTCACCATCTCCGGCAGCGGCTTGCCATACTTTTCATGCATTACAAAAATACTGTGCAGCAGTGCCTGAGGATAATAATCCGAACATAAAATGTCACCGCAGTCCTCCATTATAGCTTCTGCTGCTGACATATTGCCAGAATGTGAGCCTCCCAGCAAAATATTAGGTGCTCCTATCACTGTATAATAGCCTTGTTTATGAGCCGCCTTGGCTACATCAATAGTTATAGGAAATTCACTTATGTCTACACCTATTCTCTCATTCAATCTAAGCTTGTCTACAGTATCATCATCATGTGACGCCACTGTAATGCCCTTTGAATGTGCGATATCTGCAAGTTCCTTCAGCTGCTCAGCGGATAATGTGGTTTTTGTGCGATTTTGCTCTAATATCTCATCAAATGTCATTCCGGTAGTATCTATCGACTTTTCATATATTTCAAGATTCCGATACTGCCCCTGTCCGGGAGTGTGATCCATAAATGATATCTCATGTATAAGTCCCTGTTCCATCATTTCCTTAGCTATATCGTATGCTTCAATATAGTCAATCTCTACTCTCAAATGAAATCGGTGATGTATAAGATGATTACGCCTATGTATATCGGCAATAAGAGCTGCAAGCCTTTCTACGCTCTCCTTGCTTCGCAGAGGACACTGACCGAATACATCTGTCCCATACATGGAAATTGAATGATATATCGTTGTTATACCAAGCTGCAGCAGTTCCTTCTCACACTCTTTCAAAGCAAGCTCATAGTCAAATACGGCTGTTGCACGAGGACTTATAAACTTCTCGATTCTATCAGAATGAACATCAATAAATCCGGGAAGAATATATCTTCCATGAGCATTTATTGTCTTTTCACACGTTCCTCTGTGATCACCAATTTCACTGATCACGCCATTTTCTATAAAAATAGATTTATTTTCAATTATCTCATTCGGAGTTACAATACGTCCGTTTTTTATTTCGATCATAATTTATACTCCTTATAGAAGTGAATATACAAGCTGCTGAGTATATTCATGCTGAGGGTCTTCAAGTATCTGGTCTGTAAGACCGCTTTCTATTATTTTGCCGTCCAGCATTACAACAGTTCGGTCTGCAAGCATTCTTATTACTGCCAGATCATGTGATACAAGCAATATTGAAATGCCATACAGCGTCTTTATCTTGCGTATAAGGTCAAGCACTTTCGCCTGTACAGACAGATCAAGTCCCGTAGTAACCTCATCCAGAAGCAATATTGACGGATTGTTGGCAAGAGCTTTTGATATCTGTACTCTTTGCTGCATGCCGCCTGAAAAATTCTTGGGAGCTTCTGACATTCTTGATGTTAATATCTCAACCGCTTCAAGCAGTTCCTTTGCACGACTTGTCATCTCTCCGGCATTACGGCTGCCGGTAGCAATTATCTTTTCTGCGATATTAGAGGCTGCGGAATAGTCCATTCTGAGTCCTCGCACCGGATTCTGATATACCATTCCCATTATCTTATTCTTTATATCACGCTTTTCAGCAGGACTGGCATTCCATATGCTTTCGCAGCCGTTTTTATATCCATTCAGATATGCGTTTCCGGACGTAGGCTCAATATCAAAGTAAAGACTCTGCATAAGAGTAGACTTTCCCGAACCGCTTTCTCCTACAATACCCAGTACCTCGCCAGGATAAACATCTATCGAAACATCGTTCGATGCCCAGACTGTACCGCATTTTCTACACCTGTTTTTTTCAAGGCTTGTACTGCATTCACTGCAGCCATCACCATATCGTACAGTCAGATTTTTTACACTGAGTACAGGATTTTCTGATGTATTCATCTTGACCGCACCTCCCTGCAATATGATGTGTCTGAACACTGATAGTAACGCTCACCTGTTTCGCTGTTGAATATCTCATCAAGATATGTATCGCAGCTTCCGCAAAGACAGCACTTCTTACCTTTAAAGTTCTCCTTCTCGAACGGAACATCATCAAAAGCTAAGGACTCTACTCTGGTATACGGAGGTATAGCATATATTTTTTTCTCACGTCCGGCACCGAAAAGATACAGACATTCAGACATATTGAGTTTTGGATTATCAAATTTCGGTATAGGACTGGGATTCATTATATATCTGTCCTCCACCGTACAGGGATATTCTGTTGATATGGTAACTTTGCCATATTTGATTATACTCTCGTAAAGCTGAAGCCATATGGGAGCGTAATCCTTTTCAGCGTGCATTTTCTTTGTAACTTCTTCCTTTGGCTCAACAATCCTGAGAGGCTCCGGAATAGGCACCTGCAGGACTAATATCTGATCATTTTTTAGTGGTATTTCAGGGATTCTGTGACGTGACTGTATTATTGTAGCTTTATGTGTATCTGTAGTAGTCTTTATACCAGTGCACAGCTTTACAAATTTCTTTATATTAACAGCATTTACACTCTCATCACTTCCCTGATCTATGACCTTCAGTACGTCTGACGGTCCGATAAGCGATAATGTAAGCTGTATGCCGCCTGTTCCCCATCCACGTCCAATGGGTAGCTCTCTTGAGCCGAACGGTACCTGATAGCCGGGTATCGCAACAGCTTTAAGCGTACTTCTGCGTATCTCTTTTTTTGAGCCCTCATCAAGAAAGCCATAGTTATATTCTTCATTGCGCTTGATCTTCATTATTATTCTCCTGCTCCTGGTTCTCATTGCGTGTCTTTCTGACAGCGTCCAGCTTAGACTGGAATGTTACATAATGCGGCAGCTTCAAATGAGAGATAAATCCATTCATCTCAATACTGTCTCCATGCATCAGTACGAACTCTTCATCATCAGGAGGATAATCCCCGCCCTTTTCAAGCTCATAATCAAGCACCGACATAGCTATTGCCTTATTCTCATTTCTGCCGAATACAGCTCCATATCCACTGGAGAGCTTTAGCTGATCTTTATCCTCCGACTGATTTAATGACTCAGCTTCAGTTATAAGTATTTCGCCTATATAAATACTTTCGTCACTGTCATCTGAATACGGCACTTCAATTTCTACATAGCCTGTACGCAGTTCGCCTACCGTGGGATGAACCTGACCAAATCCTCTGAGAACTGAATATGCAAGTCCCGATATATATCCGGTATCAGCTCTTGATAAAGTTTGCAGTTTCGCACTCCTCGACGCTGGAAATTCAAGTAGATTTTCTGTTACATCATCAGGCTTGCTGTTATCTTCCTCATATTTATCAATAAGACCTTCATTCTTTAGAAGATCAGATACACGTCCAAACTTTTTTACTTCTGTTTCACGCTGTCTGCTAATCTTCTCTTTCATCTTTTTATAAAGACGACGAGACTTTTCATTCCCAATATTAAAATTCATGAGCCTGTGAGTATAATCATATGTTGCTCCGAGTATCTGACCTCCGGGTATATCCTTGAATGCAGCCGATATCCTGCGCACAATACGCATATCCTCGGTATTAACTACATTTGTATAGCAGCTTCTCTTTAACGTGGAACGATATGCACGCAGCAGAAATACTGCTTCTTCTGTAGAGCCTTCACACTGCTTTAGTGCAAGTGCCGCATACATAGGTGAATAAAGTCCTGCCTCGCTCATGACCTTATCAACGAGCAGTGATAATTTCTTTTCTATTGCTTCAAGCGATACATCTTTATTTGTTCCGCTTCTGTAATATTTAAGCAGCTTTATGCTTTCTTCTATTGCCTCTTCTCCACCGGATACTGCTACGTATGCCATAGAGTTACTCCTCTCCTTTCACCATGACAAGTCTTGGAATGCAGTATATATCGCCTGTATCCCTGACAAATATCATATCCACACCCTGCGGATATTCATAATTCTGTGCATCTCTCTGTGATACGGCTCTTTTTGCATTTCCGCTGATATTGACATTAATGACTCCGTTTATACCTGCGCCATATGCGCTTATTACGCTATTCTCGGCTTCATTGTCTTTTATTATAATAGTCGCTGATTTGTGCGGATCTGCAAGAGTTCCTGACTTTGCATGAGCAATTATTTCTACCGCCTTTTCCGGATCTGCTGCAAATATAAAATCCGCCGAATCAGAATTCGTACGCTTTGCTGATGTCAGTAAAACAATATCATCTGTAAGTTTCTGATCTGAGTCAGCATTAAAACTTGTTTCGTTGTCGAGTAGCGTCATGGCTAATGCAAGAAACGGTGCATCTGCACCGTACATCTTATCTGCCTGAGCCTTTATTGATACCTTACGCAGGGGATTTGCCATGGCTTCAAGCAGCTTTCTGTATACCGCCTGAGAGTCAAATACTTCACTAAAATTATGCAGCTGCTTCATCTTTATGCCTCCGAATCCATAGAATGAAAGTCTACTTTTGTTTTCATGAACAATGTATTCTCTTTTTCTATCTGCTTTTGCTGCTCTTTTTCAAGTGCATACAATTCTTCCTCGTGTGTAAAACAGCCGCAGTTGCAGGCAGCATCTATTATTGCCATGGATAATGTTTTATCATAATCATCTCCGATTGCCGCAGCCCTGCCCTTTGCATTTCCTATAGAAACCACCGCATCTGTTATGATTACTTCACCTATGTAGAATAATCCTTGCTTTACGGGCTCACGCATCTTTATCATTGCAAGCGACTTCTCTGGATTTTTTATCACAGTTACCGCATACCTACTCCTGATCTCTTCAGCATAATTGATTATCAGATCACGCTCGGCACGGTTCATGATCTTAAACAGTCTTTTCTTTTCCAATACTCTTTATCTCCCTTGAAATTATTTTACCTTAGCCTTGAACTTCGTGGAAACACATTCAAGCAATATAACAGCTATAACTATTACATAAGTTATCATTCCAAGCTCGTTTAAATCAAAATAGAAGCTTCCTGCCATATACAGATTGAATCCTATTCCTCCGGCTCCTGCTGCTGCACCCATGGCTACAGCATTTGTAAAATTTATCTCGAACCTCATAAACGTCCATGCCACCATCGAACTTATCGAAGCCGGTATTATCGCTTGACATACTATCTGCCAGAAACTTGCCCCCGATGCTTTGAGTGCCTCGATCGTGCCATCATCTATTTCCTCAATAGCTTCTGCATACATCTTTGTAAGATACGCAAAACTATGGAACGTAAGTCCGATAACTGCCGCCACACTTCCAAGACCAGCAGCCGCTGCAAATATCATAACCCACAAAACTGTTGGTACTGCTCGCACTACTGCAACAATACTCTTTATTGTATTTGCCATAAATGACGAAGAGATATTCTTAGCACACAGCAACGCACAGAAAAATGCAAGGACAGCTCCAAACAATGTGGATATCACACCCAAACAAAACGTTATAAGCAATTGATACATTATGCCTGAAAATGTATCATAGTTTAGTTTAGGCTCTAAAAATACTACTTTTATATTATGTAGAGTTATACTGACAGCCTCGGCTATATCTATATCCTTGTAATCAAACGTTGCAAATGCATAAACCGTTATAACAGCCAGGCATACCACCAGAAGCTTTATGGCTGTATTGCTTTTATCATGCGACTTTATACGTATTTTACCATTTCTCCTATGTTCAAACATCGGAGACCGAAGCATTTCCGACACTGCTGCCTCAGAACCCGTATCCATAATTATATTCTCCATTACCTAATCACCTTTCTGAGTAAGTTCGAAAGCATCTCGATCGCTATAACAAGCACTACTATAGATAATACCACAAGACTTGCTGAACCAAACTCAAGCCTCTTATAATACATATCAAACAGATATCCTATTCCGGTAGCTGTAAGAATACCTATAAGCGTAGAGTTTCTTATATTATTCTCTATCATAAACAACACCCAGGTTATTATACTTGTGATAGCTGATGGTATTATCGCCTGAAATACTATCTGCATAAAGCTTGCTCCTGCGGCATTCAATGCCTCAATGCTGCTTGAGCTCACCTCGTCGATCGTTTCGATGAACGCCCTTGTGAGAAGTCCGAAGGTCGTGAAAAACAATGCAAAAAATCCTGTAAGTATGTTCTGTCCGAATGAAAACATAAGTATTATCGCCCACACTACATCAGGTACATTTCTGAAAAATGAAGCTATTATACGCACCGCCCTGTTGACTGCACCGTTTATCCTTGTTGTCTTTGATCCAAATAAACTAAAGAAAAATGCAAATACTGCTGCTACTACCGTGACTGCTACAGACAATAATGTGGTTTCAATAAGCTTATCTATGATTTTAGGCAGTCGCTCAAAAGCCTTTTCATCCGGTATAAGATTTTCAGCCATCCATATTGCCGCATTCGGAAAAGCAATGAGTCCCTCTTCCATATTAAATTTAGTTATAAAAGATGAGAACAGATAAAGAAATGCTATCGCTCCAAATACCGCAAGATATGTATACTTTCTCTTTTTAAAAACAGACATTTGCTTACTGCTCATACAGACCTCCGCTTACATCTGTGATAAGATCACTGCTGTCAGAGCGATATATCCTGTGTATCATTTCCTGCGTAAGCTCTGAGGGCGGACCGTCAAAAACTATTTCTCCTGATAATACGCCAATTATCCTGCTTGAATATTTTACTGCTACATCCACCTGATGCAGGTTTACAATGCACGTAATATTCTTATTCCTGTTTATGTCCAGCAAATGATCCATTATCACCTTAGATGCCTTCGGGTCAAGTGATGCGATAGGTTCATCACACAAAATCAGCTTTGGTGACTGCATTATAACTCTTGCTATACCTGCACGCTGTTTTTGTCCTCCCGACAGCTCGTCACATCTCTTGTACGCCTGATCTGATAAACCTAAATCGTCAATGATCTCAAAAGCATATTTCTTTTCATCTTCGGTATAGCTCCCGATCATTCCCCGAAAAGTAGATTTGCGCCCCAACGTTCCATGCAAAATGTTTTCAACAACGCTCAATCTATCCACAAGATTATAGTGCTGAAATATCATTCCTGTTTTTGTGCGTATTTGTCTTAGCTTCCTGCCCTTTATTGATGTAATGTCCTCACCGTCAAATACGACGTTTCCTTCACTTACGTCAATCAGTCTGTTTATGCACCTTAAAAGCGTCGACTTACCCGCACCCGACGGGCCTATTATTGATATGAATTCCCCTTCTTCTACTTTAAAACTCACGTTGGACAACGCCTTTGTTGAACCGTTATATATCTTGCTAACGTTTTTCAATTCAAGTATCGGCATAACTTTACCTTCCATTTATTGCATATTCCTGATAGGATCATACCACGAATCATCTACAAGGACAAAACGCTCATTATCTGTCTTTTTATAGATGCCCTTTGTTTCAGAATCCTCTGGATAAAAAATATTTTCATTATTGGCAACTTCATCTGATGTAAAAAGATCCTAGATTGCTTTCGCATCCTCCGGACTTAACGTTTCTGAATTATAGATGAATGGACCGTTCATTACAGGTGTTTCCTGCTATCACACTGCCGTTAAATAAAGCAAAAATATAAACACAAAAAACTCCCGAAAATCATTTCGGAAGTCTTTTCTTTAAATCAAAATCGCAGCCTTTAAAAATCTGTGTAAAATTATACACGATCACCGCAAACCGGTAAAAGTTAGAAAATGAAAAATTGAAATGCACATCAGTGCCTGCTAATAACAGCAGCAATGAATAAATTTTAACGCACACAAAGAAATGCCTGTATTTTAGCAATCAAGCGCATTTTCCGGTCATTATATTTTTGGGTTTAAAAATGACAAACAGCGTTTAAAAGCACCCACTCAATAATGCCCCGACTACCATTTATTATAAATTACGCATTAACGTTCGTATTGTAAAAAACGCTACAAGGCCCTGTACAAACGTCATTCGTAAACTTTATATGAACAGAATATATTTCCTCTTGTAATTTTAGACCATAAATTGTATAATGTATACAGTAATTGAACAGACGGGAGCTTGTATTACAGGCTGAGAGGAAGGTGCGACCTTCGACCGATAACCTGATTTGGATAATGCCAACGTAGGGACGCCTGAGGATAAGTGTATTTTAACGGGAAGCACCAGATCGGAGCCTTCCCGTTTTTTCTTTATAAGGAGGTATTTATAATGGTAAAAATAAACGGAAAAGATATCAACACCGCCGGCAAAAGCCTGTTGGAATGCCTTATCTCCATAAACTTTGACCCTAAGCGTGTGGCTGTTGAATGCAACGGTGATATCGTTCCAAAGGCTCAGTATGATACATTTATACTAAAGGACGGCGACTGTCTGGAGATCGTCAGCTTTGTCGGAGGTGGCTGACATGATACCATCTGAAAAGGAAATGCGCCTTGCACTTGAAAAGCGTCAGGGCAGAAAGCTTACACAGAGATATTCTGATGCTGCCGTTGCAATATGTGGTCTGGGAGGCCTCGGTTCAAATATTGCAGTCACGCTTGCACGTGCAGGTGTGGGCAGGCTTATCCTCATAGACTACGATCAAGTCGATATTACAAATCTCCACCGGCAGCAGTATAAAGTCTCACAGGTCGGCATATACAAGACTGAGGCACTGTATCATAACCTGATGGAAGCAGTTCCCTATACAAAGCTCGATATTCACAATGTGCGCATAACTGAGGATAATGCTGCCGAGCTTCTGAAAGACGCAGATATAATCTGTGAGGCGTTCGATGACCCGGAGGCTAAGGCTATGCTTACTAATGTTGTACTGGAAAGTTTTCCAGATAAATATCTTGTAGCTGCCTCGGGAATGGCTGGCACAGGAAGTGCAAACAGCATCAGAACCAGAAAGGTACTTAAACATATGTATCTTTGCGGAGATGAAGTGAGCGAGGTAAATGAACAGACTGTTCTCCTGCCGTCACGTGTAATGCTCTGTGCAGCACATCAGGCAAATGCAGTCCTGCGCATACTGGCAAACGAATTTGAAACTTAACGAAAGAGGGAAAACATATGAATAATGATAAGCTTATCATAGGCGGACATGAGTTCAATTCTCGTTTTATCCTCGGCTCCGGAAAGTATTCTCTTAAACTGATAGAGACAGCTGTAAGAGATGCCGGTGCTGAGATAATAACTCTCGCTGTTCGCCGTGCAAATACAAAAGAACAGGAAAATATCCTTGACTTTATACCAAAGGAAGTAACGCTCCTGCCAAATACAAGCGGTGCGAGAACTGCCGAGGAGGCAGTTCGTATAGCAAAGCTTGCAAGAGAACTTGGCTGCGGTGACTTTGTAAAGATCGAGATAATGCGTGATTCAAAATACCTGCTACCAGACAACTACGAGACAATAAAGGCTACCGAGATACTTGCAAATGATGGCTTTGTTGTAATGCCTTATATGTACCCCGATCTGTACACTGCACGTGATCTTGTGAATGCAGGAGCTGCGGCAGTCATGCCGCTTGCATCCCCTATCGGCTCAAACAAAGGACTTTCCACTAAGGATTTTATACAGATACTCATCGACGAAATAGACCTGCCTATCATCGTAGACGCCGGCATTGGCAGGCCTTCACAGGCTTGTGAGGCAATGGAAATGGGGGCTGCTGCCATTATGGCAAATACTGCCCTCGCCACTGCCGGAGACCTGCCTCTTATGGCGGCTGCATTCAAACAAGCTATTCAAGCCGGACGCATGGCGTATCTTGCAGGCATAGGGCGTGTCCTTACAAGAGGTGCATCATCATCAGATCCTCTCACAGGATTTCTGCGTGACTAAGGAGTAAGCGTATGGAAAACAGTTTCTTTGTAGATTCAGAGCATCTGTCACAAGCAGCTATCGAAAAAAAACACCGTTTGGAGATGGATAAGTCCTTCCGCAAAAACCACATGGAATATCTGCCAGGCATGGAGCAGATAGAATCTGATGTGTGCGAAAAGGTAATGAGCAATGTGAAGAATTACGACTACTCAAAATATACTGCCAAGGATGTAAGAGCCGCACTGGAACACGAGATCTGCTCAATCGAGGACTTCAAGGCTCTGCTGTCGCCTGCCGCTGAATCTTTTATTGAGGAAATGGCTCAGCGTGCACGTCTTGAGACAAGCAAGCACTTCGGCAATACTGTATACCTTTTCACACCGCTCTATATTGCAAATTACTGTGAGAATTACTGTGTATACTGCGGATTCAACTGCTACAATCACATAAGCCGTATGAAGCTTACCATGGAGCAGATAGAGCACGAAATGAAAGTCATTGCCGACAGCGGCATGGAGGAGATACTCATCCTCACCGGCGAAAGCCGCAGCAAAAGTGATGTAAATTACATCGGTGAGGCTTGTAAACTGGCAAGAAAATACTTCCGCATGGTGGGACTTGAAATATATCCCGTGAATACTGATGAATATCGTTATCTGCATGAGTGCGGCGCCGACTATGTAACAGTCTTTCAGGAAACATACGATACTGATAAATACGAGCAACTCCACCTGTTGGGTCATAAGCGTGTGTGGCCATATCGCTTCGACGCTCAGGAACGGGCTCTCCGGGGAGGCATGAGAGGCGTTGCATTTTCTGCTCTCCTTGGACTTGCAGATTTCCGCAAGGACGCTCTTGCAAGCGCTCTGCACGTTTACTATTTGCAGCGGAAATATCCTCATGCAGAAATGTCACTATCCTGCCCCAGACTTCGCCCCATAATCAATAACAACCAGATAAATCCTCTCGACGTACACGAAAAACAGCTCTGCCAGATAATATGCGCATACCGTATCTTTCTTCCCTATGTGGGAATTACTGTCTCGTCACGTGAGAGTGCGGAATTCCGTAACGGCATAGTTAAGATCGCTGCAACGAAGGTATCTGCCGGAGTTTCCACCGGTATCGGCGACCATGAGAGCAAGTACAACGGAAAGGAGTCGGACGGCGCTCAGGGAGATGAGCAGTTCGAGATCGATGACAGCCGCAGCCTTGACAAGATGTACAAAGATATAGCCGGCGAAGGTCTACAGCCCGTCCTTAACGATTATTTGTATGTGTAATGTGATCTGTGTTACCAACAGACATCTTTGCAGAGAGGACTTCATACTGCGTATGGAAAAAATCGCTGCCGAAAAGCCTGATGGCATCATACTCCGTGAAAAAGATCTAAGCGAAGATGAATACAAAACTCTTGCAAAAAGCATTATGGCGATATGCAGTAAACATGGCACTGCGTGTATACTTCACAGCTTTACAAAAGCTGCGTTTGAACTTGGGTGCAGAGCCATACATCTGCCAATGGATATGATGCGCACCCTTTCCAATTACGAAAAGTCAGCGTTCGATGTGATAGGCGTCTCCTGCCACTCGGCAAAGGAAGCTTGCGAGGCTGAAGCTCTTGGGTGTACATATATTACGGCTGGTCACATTTTCGCAACCGACTGCAAAAAGAACCTACCGGGACGTGGGATCGAATTTCTGAGAGATGTCTGCAAAAGCGTATCCGTGCCGGTCTATGCGATCGGTGGGATAACTGCTGAAAATGCAAAAGATGTCCTATCGGCAGGAGCTTACGGCGTATGCGTCATGAGCGGAACAATGATGTGCAGCAACCCACGGGAATATCTATCACCATTTAAGGAGATGTGAAATGAAATTTGATAAAAGTATGCTGCTGCTCTACGCTGTTACCGACAGAAGTTGGATTGGCAGACAGCCGCTCTATGAGCAGATAGAATGTGCGCTAATAGGTGGAACTACCTTAATACAGCTGCGTGAAAAAAATCTTCCGGAGGAGGAGTTTACAGCAGAAGCTATAAAAGTATGTGCACTTTGCCACAAGTATAACGTGCCTCTTATAATAAACGACAATGTTGATGTTGCCCTGAAATCAGGAGCTGACGGAGTTCACGTTGGCATAGAGGACACACCTGTAAGCAATATCCGCAAAGTAGCTCCACCAGACTTTATAATAGGTGCAACTGCAAAGACTGTTGCTCAGGCTCAGGCTGCTGAGAAGGCAGGTGCTGATTATATTGGTGTAGGTGCAGTTTTTCCGTCGCCTACCAAAAAAAATGCAATACGCATTACTACTGAGCAGTTAAGTGAAATATGTGCGTCGATATCCATTCCGGCAGTTGCCATAGGTGGTATCTGCCTTGAAAATGTCATGGAGCTAAAAGGCAGCGGCATGAGTGGTATTGCAGTAGTCTCAGCCATATTCGGAGCTGAGGATATTACAAAAACAACTGGAGAACTTAAACAAAAAGCTATCGAATTAACTTTATAAAACATAAGCGGCAGACCGGGGGCACCACTCTCTGCCGCTATACAAAAATAATGCAGTGAAAAGGAGTATGAAATGAAAACAGCATTATCAATCGCAGGCAGCGATTCCTGCGGAGGCGCCGGCATTCAGGCAGATATTAAAACTATGACGATGAATGGCGTTTACGCTATGAGCGCAGTTACTGCTCTTACTGCCCAGAATACAACCGGCGTCAGGAGCATTCAGGAATCCACACCTGAATTTCTGAAAGATCAGATAGACGCCGTTTTCGAGGATATATTCCCCGATGCGGTTAAAATAGGAATGGTATCCTCAGCAGCACTGATAAAAGTTATCGCCAACAGACTGAGATACTTTAAGCCTAAAAATATAGTTGTAGATCCGGTAATGGTGTCAACAAGCGGTTCGAGACTTTTGGAATCCGGCGCCATATCCGCACTTATTGATGAGCTTATGCCTCTTGCAGATATTGTTACGCCAAATATTCCGGAGGCTGAAATACTATCAGGTATGACTATCTTCGATAAAGAGGACATGATGAAAGCCGCAAAGCTCATAGGCGATAAATGCGGCTGTGCAGTTCTTATCAAAGGCGGACACAACATAAACGATGCAAACGATTTGCTCTGCTCTGACAAGGAATACAGTTGGTTTGAGGGCAGACGAATTGATACTCAGAACACACACGGAACAGGCTGCACCCTTTCCTCTGCAATAGCTGCAAACCTTGCAAAGGGATATCCCCTTAATGAGGCTGTCGGGAAAGCAAAGGAATATATATCCGGTGCACTTGCAGCCCGGCTCAATCTGGGAAAAGGCGTAGGTCCAATGATGCACAACTTCGATCTGAAAAGTTGTTTTAAAGCTGAAGCTCAATTATCTGACTGAAAGGAATTTATATATTATGAGAGATTATACAACACAAATGGATGCCGCAAGAAAAGGCATTATAACTCCCGAAATGAAAGCTGTTGCAGAAAAGGAATACCGTACTCCAGAGGAGATAAGAGACCTTGTTGCCAAAGGACAGGTGGCAATATGCGCAAACAAGCTCCATACCTGCATAGAGCCTAATGGTGTAGGCTCCATGCTCCGCACTAAAATAAACGTAAATCTTGGCGTATCACGTGACTGCAAGGATTACGACATTGAAATGCAAAAAGTAATGGCTGCTGTAAATATGGGCGCTGAGGCTATAATGGATCTTTCCTCTCACGGAAATACTCAGCCTTTTCGCCGTAAGCTCACAAGTGAATGTCCTGCCATGATAGGTACAGTTCCTGTTTACGACAGCGTTATCCATTATCAGCGTGACCTGGCCACTCTTACTGCTAAGGATTTTATCGATGTTGTAAGACTGCACGCTGAGGACGGCGTGGACTTCGTCACTCTCCACTGCGGCATAACACGTAAGACTATCGAACAGATAAAAAAGCATAAGCGTAAGATGAATATCGTATCACGAGGTGGTTCTCTTGTATTTGCGTGGATGAGCATGACCGGCGAAGAGAATCCATTCTACGAATATTTCGATGAGATTCTTGAGATCTGCCGTGAGTATGATGTGACAATATCTCTTGGAGACGCCTGCCGTCCAGGCTGCCTTGCCGATGGCAGCGACGTATGTCAAATAGAGGAGCTTGTGCGTCTTGGTGAGCTTACGAAACGTGCATGGGAAAAGGACGTTCAGGTTATGGTGGAGGGTCCAGGTCATATGCCCATGGATCAGATCGAGGCAAATATGAAACTCCAGCAGACTATCTGTATGGGTGCTCCTTTCTATGTACTGGGTCCGATAGTTACAGATATTGCTCCTGGATACGACCATATCACATCAGCTATAGGCGGCGCTATTGCGGCAAGTGCAGGGGCGGCTTTCCTCTGCTATGTAACTCCGGCAGAGCACCTTGCGCTCCCGAATGTCGACGACGTAAAGCAAGGCATAATCGCCTCAAGAATAGCGGCTCATGCTGCGGATATTGCTAAAAAAGTCCCACACGCAAGAGATATCGACGACGCTATGGCTGACGCAAGGCGTACATTCGACTGGGAAAAACAGTGGGAATGCTCCATTGATCCTGAAACAGCCAAGCGTATACGTGACAACAGAGCACCGGAACATGAGGATAGCTGCTCCATGTGCGGTAAGTTCTGTGCAGTTAGAAGTATGAACAAGGCTCTTAACGGTGAATATATCGACATACTTTAACCATTTTCCCCGCTGAGCTTTTTACGATACTCAGTCGGAGAACAGCCTGCAGTTCTGCGAAACTGTCTGTTGAAGTTGGAGATATTGCGGAATCCACAGTCAAAAGCTATCTCCAGAACACTCTTATTCGTTCCGGCAAGCAGCTTGCACGCCTGATTTATCCTGAAATGAGATATGTACTCCATAGCACTCAGACCTACGTGTTTCTTAAATTGGCTCATGAAGTAACTCTCGCTCAGGTGTACGGCTGAGGCAAGCTGCTTTATTGCTATCACATCGCTGAAGTGCTCCTCAATATACTCAATGGCTGTACGTATCAATCCATCTGATTCAGTGTAACTCCGGTCTGTTTCAGCCTCTGTTTCAAGCAGCCAGAATAGCTTTATTATCTCGCTGCGCATAAGCATATCAAGCCTTGGAGTATCTCCCTTTGCACAGGCAAAGATATTCTCCATGATCACTTCAAACTCTGAATAGTAGTGGTGCTCTGGCGTTATATGCACCTTTACACGCATACTGCCATTTATCAGTGGCTTTATGCATTCATTGAAATATCTGTCAGTCTCAGTTCCACTGAAAACGTCCTGACTGAAAACAAGGGTATCATACACCTGCCGCTGTCCAGCACAGGAATATATTGAATGCATAACGTTTGGCTGAGTTATGATAATGTCACCGGCTGTAGATGTGAATTTCTCATCGCCGCAGATAAACTCAGCCGAGCCTTCCCGGATGTAGTTTATCTCAAACTCGCTGTGCCAGTGCATGGGCACATAATCAAAGTACTCCCATATTATACACTTATAGTAGCTGAACGGCTTTATATGAGAGCTGTGTGTACGGTTTTCACGGGAACTTATCGAATTCATGTTATCTCCTCCAGAAAATAGAATAGTATCAGTATATAGTAGAATAGCAATAGATTTAAGCGTGAATTTATAGTATTATATCATACAGAAGAATTAATTTCAACCAGTTTTGAAAGGAAGTGCTGTTATGATAAAAAAATATGTTTTCGGATGTCCCTTCCCTACCGATGCTGTTACCATGGACATTGAAAAAACTGAAGGTAAGCTTCCCTATTTTGAAATCGACAAAAAGGGCGGATTTAACTTCACTCTTGCTGATGAGGACATCGTTTACGGTCTGGGAGAACAGATCCGTGGTATCAACAAGAGAGGCTGGCAGTATGTAAGCTGGAACTACGACAACCCCAATCATCAGGAGGATACACATTCACTCTACAGCTCTCACAATTTCATAATGATCTGCGGCAAAGAGATGTTCGGTGCATTTTTTGACTACGCCGGTAAGATGACATTCGACATAGGCTATACAAAATCAAATATCATGCATATAAACGCTGCAAAAAAATGACCTTATAGTCTACATAATCACCGGCGAAAATGAAAAGGACATTGTAAAGCAATTCAGACAGATGATAGGCAAAAGCTATATCCCTCCGCTATGGGCATTTGGCTACGGTCAGAGCCGCTGGGGATATAAGTCCGAAGAAGATATTCGCACAGTAGCTGAAAAGCATAAGACTGCCGGCATACCAATCGACAGCATATACCTCGATATTGACTACATGGAGCGCTACAAGGATTTCACTGTTGACAAGGAACGCTTCCCGGATCTTAAAAAGCTAACAGAAGATATGAAGGCACAGGGTATACATCTTGTACCGATAATCGACGCCGGTGTTAAGATCGAGGATGGCTATGACGTTTATGAAGAAGGCGTAAATAAAAACTTCTTCTGCAAAAATGCCGAGAACGAAGACTTTGTAGGTGCAGTATGGCCAGGCAAGGTGCACTTCCCGGATTTCATAAATCCCGAGGCAAGAAAGTGGTTTGGTCATAAGTATGCAGTTCTTACCGAACTTGGTATTGATGGCTTCTGGAACGATATGAACGAGCCTGCTATTTTCTACACTGAGGACAGACTTGCTGATACCTGTGCAGCTATTGAAAAACTCACCTCAGGAAACATGGGAATAAATGAGTACTTCACATTCACAGGAATGGTCGCAGGCTTAAACGGAAACATCGGAGACTACGATAAATTCTACCACTCCGTGGATGGTAAGATGATAAAGCACAGTGAGATACATAATCTATACGGCATGAACATGACTCGCTCTGCCTTTGAGGCATTACAGGAAATATCTCCTGAAAAACGTACTTTGTTCTTCTCACGTGCCTCCTATATCGGAGCTCACCGCTATGGCGGCATATGGCAGGGTGATAATAAGTCATGGTGGTCACATTTACTTCAGTCCATGCAGCAGCTTCCGGCTCTCAATATGGCAGGCTTCCTCTTTGTAGGCTCTGATACAGGCGGATTTGGTGCAGACACCACTGAAGATCTCATGCTTCGTTGGCTCCAGTATTCAATTTTCACTCCCCTGTTCCGCAATCATTCTGCCAACGGCACCCGCTGCCAGGAACTCTATCTCTTTGACAAGGTTGACACTGCTGCTGAACTTATCAGAATACGCTACAGCCTTATCCCCTATCTCTACAGCGAATTCCTTAAGGCTGCACATAATGATGATATGATGTTCAAGCCTCTTGCTTTCGACTTCCCCGAGGATAACATGGCAAAGCAGGTAGATGATCAGCTGCTTATTGGTAATGAGATCATGATCACTCCCGTATATAAGCAGAATACTCTCGGCAGATATGTATATCTCCCTGAGGAGATGATGCTCGTAAGAATGAAGACAAGCAGTAGCTTCACAACATCTATTCTCCCCAAGGGTCACCACTATGTTGATATCGCACTTGATGAACTTGTTTTCTTTATACGCAGCGGCAAAGCTATACCGTTTGCAAAAACAGCCGATAATACAGAAATGCTTGATACAAGCGCTCTGGAGTCAATCGGTTATGAGGATAGCTCATATGAGCTTTATTCAGATGACGGATATTCATCTGATGTAACCGGCTGCCTAAATATTTCAACTATAGAATAACATTCCAACCAAGTTGTGCGCTTCTGCGTATAGCGTAGACTTATATAACGCATAAAATGAGCAGCCGTTTTTTGCAGCTGCTCATTTCGTATATCCGTCTGATCAGTCAAGATAAGTCACATAATCGGAATTATAGAATTCCCAGCTATTCGCCGGAACAAGTCCTTCTCCATAATCTACCTGATTATTCTTGACTGAAAAATCGCTGTACCAGCCATCTACGACATACATACGCCGCTTTGTATCAACGGCACCATATGGCTGATCCATGTAAAGGGTGTTGTCGGTGAATGTACAGTGATATCCCCAACCATCAACTTGTTCATGAAGTTCAAATGCTGCAACTATATTGGCATTTCCGTTTCTGTATCCCACATTGTCGTGAACATTTACATCATTGCCTGCAATATCAATAAAGCTGCTTGCATAATTTTCACCTGTCATTCCATCGCCATAGAAGGTACAGTTCATGATCTCAGTTCCGGTAGTATATTCCTTTACATCAACGTGTTCTGCCGCAACATTCTTAAATGTGCATCCGTCGACTGTGTTATAGTCACACTTGTAATCATAACCTGTTACAGATACTGCACTGCCTATATACACGCCCTCGCCGTATCCGGGCGTCATTGTTCCTATATCGTGGATATAAGAGTCCTTTACTGTACAGTAGGAACTGCCGTCACGCAGTGCGATAGCCTCTGAACCAATATTATACACCTCACAATTGCGTATGACAGAGTGATTTGAATTGTCAAGCACAATCCCCTTTTGTGATGTTGTAATACAAAGGTTCTCCAATATCCAGTAGTCACCCTTTATCTGGATAACATATCCATTGTCGCAGCTTGAACCTGTAATAACAGGCGGATCTTCCGGATCTGCTGCTGTAAGAGTTATAGGGGCTTCTGCTGTTCCTGCGGCAGACGTATCTATTTTCTGGGCGCCCTGATAAACAGTATAGTCATACGTTCCGCTTGCAACTCGTATGACATCTCCCGGCTGGGCATTGCGCATTGCTAAAAAAAGTTCCTCTATATTTGAAACGTCCACATAATTCTTATTTTCTTCCGATATATCAGAACTCTTGACAATACTCTTTTTCATAATATTCAAATCAAATATATTAAGCTTGCCGTCGGCATTAAGATCGCCTGCGGTTGGTTCAGCCGTATCTCCACTGCATACAAGATACTTCTGGAACGAGATTATATCTGCAATAGTAAATGAGTTATCATCATTAACATTGCCGTTTCCAACCTCAGCCGCATCAATTGGAACAGAATTCATAAACAGCATTGATATAGCAATGATCCATGACAAAGTCTTATTGAGTCTCATAAAAAATCCCCTTTTTCATATAAATCATTACTATTATTGTACCACAGTTTCCTCCACACGTCAAGGCGATGTGAATACTTTTGTCAACCAAAAGAAATATTTAATATGCTAAACGCTCGCACTTATTATATCTTATATAATAAATAATAAAAATCTTACGAAATATCCGATTGACTTACATATATTAAAATGATATAATGTAACAGCTGAATAAATTATATGGGGAAGTGCAAATATGACGTACACCACAGATATGACAAAAGGCAGCGAAATTGGACATATACTTAAATTCGCACTGCCTATGCTGGCCGGCAATCTGTTCCAGCAGCTTTATAACATTGTAGACTCTGTAGTTGTAGGACGACACCTTGGATATCAGGCTCTTGCCGCCGTTGGAGCTACAGGCTCTATAACCTACTTGTTCTATACGCTCTGCATCGGACTATCGGCAGCAGCAGGTATTCTCATCTCACAGAGCTTCGGCGCAAGACAATATGACGCCGTTAAGAGGTATATTTCCAATTCCGCCTATGTAATTGGTTTATTTGGAATTTTGCTGAGTATTATCTCTGTAGCGGCAACTCCATTTCTGCTCAGACTTATGAATACTCCTGAATCAGTGTTCGACAACGCCGTTGGTTATATGCGTATATCATGCGGCGGTACTATTGCAGTTGCTGCCTATAACTGGATAAGCTCAATAATGCGTTCTCTGGGCGATGCTAAGACGCCCCTGCTTTTTTTGATATTTGCAAGCATTGTAAATGTTGTTCTTGACATACTGTTTGTAGTTGGACTTGATATGGGTGTAAACGGAGCTGCATGGGCAACTGTTGCATCACAGATACTCTCAGCAGCCGGAAGTATTGTCTTTGCATTTCGGAAAAATCCGATGTTCAAGCTAACAAGAAAAACTGCTGTATTTAATAAGCAAGCCTCGTTTCTATGTGTAAAGATGGGCGTACCGCTTGCATTGCAAAACGCCCTCGTATCGGTATCTATGATATATCTCCAGAGAACAGCAAATAGTTTCGGTGATACCATTATGGCTGCATATACTGCCACAATGAGAGTAGAACAGCTCATCCAACAGCCATTCTCATCTTTAAGCACAGCTGTATCTTCATTCACAGGACAAAATATCGGCGCCCAAAAAAAAGAACGTATCAGAATATGCTACAATAAAAGTATGAAAGTCTCGGCTATATTTTCTGCAATAATGCTTGTTGTATTTCTGCTGCTAAGTCCATATATTATGACCATATTCGTCAAGGATGCTGAAGTAATAGCGATCGGCGCATTTGCTCTTAAAGTATCTGCTTGCTTTTATGTATTTCTGGGTACTATTCACGTAACAAGAGGTCTGCTGAATGGTGCAGGTGATGTGAAATTTGCTTTTATGAATGGTGTTACTGAGGTCGTTGGACGCATCGGCTTTGCATCGATCCTTGTTCATATTCCAGCTGTCGAATATATGGCAGTATGGGGAACTACATGTCTTACATGGGTATTAACTGCGATTATGAGCGTTATCCGTTATAAAAACGGTAAGTGGAAAGATAAGTTCACTCATTTGTAATTACACGATATTTAAGACAACTACGATAAAAATCAACCTTCCGGCTTTACACGCCATCTGCCTGAGCTTTTTCCGAAACACATCAACAATTCATGCTCTGACTTAACAAAACAAGCAGCCACAGAAATGTGGCTGCTTGTTTGTAAATTCCATTCCTAAATTTGCTCCCCACTGTTGTGGCGGCGTGGCTTGTCTAATTATCCAAATAAACTTCCACGATAAACTTAGGTCTGTGTTTTGTTTCAAGGTACACCTTGCCTATATACTCACCGATAATACCAATGGCCAGCAGTTGAAGTCCTCCTATAGCCCATATTGATACTACCGTGGAAGTCCAGCCAACTGTTGCTTCTCCAGCTGCATATCGTATAACTGAATATATCAGCATTATTATGCTTATCAGGAATATAATACTTCCCAGAGTCATGATCATACGTATAGGCTTTATGGAGAGTGATGTAAGTCCCTCCCATGCAAAGGCGAGCATCTTCTTCAAAGGATACTTCGACTCTCCTGCAAAGCGTTCCTTTCGTGAATAATATACCTTATCACTCTTATAACCTATCATAGGCACTATTCCACGCAGGAACAGATTCACTTCCTCAAAGCTTTCCAGACCGTCGAGAGCTCTTTTGCTCATAAGACGGTAATCCGCATGGTTGTAAACAATGTCCGCTCCAAGGAACTTCAGAATTTTATAATAGCTTTCAGCAGTCTTTCTCTTGAAAGCTGTGTCTGTATCTCTTGCATTTCTCACGCCGTATACTATATCACAGCCTTCATAATACTTCTTAATCATTTCATCTATTGCATCTATATCGTCCTGCAGGTCGGCATCGAGAGAAATTGTCATATCGCATCTGTCCTTCACTGTCATAAGTCCCGCAAGAAGCGCATTCTGATGTCCCTTGTTGCGTGAGAGTTTCACGCCCTGAAAAATGTTATCCTCCTTGTGAAGTCTCTCTATGATCTCCCATGTATTATCCTTTGAACCATCATTTACAAATACAATCCGGCTTTGACTGCTAATCATGCCTTTTTCTATAAGCGTCAGCATTTTAGTGCGAAGCTGCTTCGATGTTTCCGGTAATACCTCCTCCTCGTTGTAGCAAGGTATAACTAAATATAGTGTATCCATAAAGGCACCTCAATTCCAGAATCCTATGATATTCTGCATAGCCCGACAGATCTCAGGGTAATCATTCTCGTAAAATGCAAACGGTATTATCTGAACAACATTTACCACTACCGAAGCCATAACAGATATTCCCATAAATACTCTAAAAAATTTCTTTTTTGTTTCATTTTTACTTTTTCTGTAGAGCCAGAAAAGTATCAGAAGTGCACCGATAACTATTTCCCATGAAAAGTCGGCTGTATATCTTATAGCATAGCCGCTTTCCCACACGGAACATATTATCACAAACGGCATAACAACACATGGCAGTCCTATCATTGCAGAATAACTAAGCTTCGTCCTGCGATCAGGCAGATACCTGAGTGCACGTCCGCTGAGAAGGTAACCAAATGTGGGCAGCGCAAGAAACAGTATACCCGAGGTATTTCCTGCATCTGCAAAGTAATAGCCGTTTGCATTCAGACGTCCAAAAGGTGTCTTAATATAAGGATATTCAACAGAAAAGTTCGGAACGGCAAATATAAAATTGTATATCACAATGAGCATGAATATCAGATGGAATTGTGAATTTATAAAGTCATTGATAGTGAGTGAATACTTGATTCCGAAATCGAACGGAGAACCAAACCGGGCAGCATTATACCACATCTGGAAACCGCCCAGAGCACAGATAGGTACTGCTGCACAGAATATGTATGCAAGCTTTTCCTTAAGGCTGTCGAAAGATTTATTCAGGGACATGATAAGGAATACCACTGCACAGATCGCATATACCGCAAGAGTAGGTCTTGACAAAACAGCCAGTCCCAAAAACAGCGAGCAAAGCGCTGTTCGCAGGAGAGATATTTTTCCTTTTGAAAGAATGTTTGCAGTAATAAGGAAATATGCTCCTGCTGTAAGATACATAAAGCCTGAGGAAATAGCTATTTCATAAAAACTCGTTCTTCCAACGCTGTACCATATTCCGCATATACTCAGGAGTATAATGAAGCCTCCAATAATACAGCCAGACGGCACTCCTCTAAGCCATCGCTTTACTATGGCAATATACGTGAGTCCTAAGAATATCAGTCCTATGCAGGAGAATATCCACACAGCCATATCACTTGCAAAGTAATTTCCTGTAAGCTTGTGATACGGCAGGAAGAATGTCAACACAGGTGCAATGCCATAGTAGGAATAGTAGTTGCCGTCATAGTATACATGATCCCACTCATAGCTTACACCTTCAAGATTTCTTGCACTCCAGTCGTATGGATTTTCCATGGCGATCAGTTCATCTGAAGGCTCTTTCAGAAGATTTACCTGACCGTTTTCAAATGCATCTACGAGCTCCTGAGTTATCTGGTCGCCTGCTTTAAGACTCCATCGTGAAGCAAAGCCTTCATCGGGAAGTTTTATCATAATAACAGATGTGGCAAGTACAACTGCCGCCGCAGTAAGACCGAGGAGACTTCTGATAGTGAAATTACCTGTCTGCCTGAAAGGCTTTTTCAAAAAGCCTGATACTGCTATACCGTAGCACAGTGTGACCATAAATGTAAGGAACCCAAAGCGTACTGCGGAAATATCAAATGGTATCACTGAATTCAGATGGATAGCTTTTATCGTAACCGAATCACCGTCATTAAAGCATGAGAATTTGAGCCTGAGCTGAGAAACATTTCCTGAGAACTGACAGGCGGTGTATTCTGAATATTCCGAATCTCTCACAATTACAGCCGATGCAACATCTGTACGAGGTTCAATATGTGTTTCGTCAGCCATATCAACTTTAAGCTGAGCTCTCTTTGTATTGTCGCTGAACTCAATATCTGCCATAATAGTACCGACAGTCATGTCAAGATTCTTAAAATCAAGAGACACCTGTTCCTTGCCGGTTACGGTGACAGATCCGTTTTCGGTGTCAACAATATGTGTACCACCCGATACCTCTGAATCTGCCGGAAATATGATATCCTGTGTATAATCCCCCAAAACCATATTGTATGACGGCAGCTGGAACAGCGTAAGCTCCAGCACAGTGGCAGCAACCACCATTTTGCAGAAAAAACGAATAGTCCTGCTTTCCTTTTTTCTAAGTATAAAAGCTGATATTGTTATCAGCAGCGCAGCAACTCCTATAAGCGCAAAACTCCCCTGATATGCGCCCATTTTAATTAAACCAAGAGCATCAAGCAAGCCAAGTATTATCAGTACTAAGGCTGCTGCAAGCTTGATATGATTTTTAAGATCCTTTATTTTCCTTCCTTTTTCTTCTTTCATAAAAACTTCCTTTCTTTTAATAATATTTATGCCGCCTGCTTTATTGAATCAGGCGGCACATATAAGGGGGACGTTTGCCATTTCGATAGGAAATAGCATATGTAAGCACATTGTACTATTTATAGGTAATGTGTCTCACTTCTATTCTTTCAAAGATCAATTCATAAAAAATTCCCTTGCATTCCTGAAATCATATATGTTTAGCTTACTTTTCTGAATACCAATATATGTTGATCACAGTCAGAATAGTTGCAGTAGTTTAGCCAAAAGTCCAAATCTTGTAAACCATTTTTGTATAAACATGAATACCTTTCTTAGTTTCATTATATCACCTTCATTGTAGAATGTCAATGGAGCGAATGCATTTTTGTTCATTCCGCCCAATCCTCCGGAGGATATCAGTTCACCTTGAACAACGCTCTAGTTCACAATCGGTTTCCTACATTTTTTGACGATGTCCATGGTTCTGAGATAGAGTATTTGATCAGCAGTATGAGTAAATGTCGGTAATGAAATTATTCATAGGCATAAAATTCCATATTATTTCTTGAGAAGCAGGCTGTTTCGCCTTACCACCCCATCCATACACCTTTATATCTGAATAACTTTCGTAGCAATAGTTTCTCTGAACGCTTTGTCATGCTCCACAAAAATCATAGTCGGCGTATATTCTGTCAACAGCTTTTCGATTTGCATACGTGAATAGATGTCGATAAAATTCAGTGGTTCGTCCCAGATATAAAGGTGTGCAGGAGTAAGCAAACTTGATGCTATCAATACTTTTTTCTTCTGCCCCTCAGAGAAGTTGCTCATATCTTTTGTGAACTGAATGCGTTCAAAATCAAGCTGACGCAACAATGCACCAAACATTGCTCTATCAAGTCTTTTTTCTTCACAAAAGTCCCAGATGCTGCCTTGCAGAAAAGAAGTGTCCTGACTGATATAGGATATAATCAATCCCGAAGCCGTTTCGCATATTCCATTTTCAGTAAAACTGCCTAACGATGTTTCAATGCCGCTTTGCTGCAATATTCGTTTGATAAGTGTGGATTTTCCACATCCATTGCGGCCATCAAGTGCAATTCTGTCGCTTTTATTTACAGTGAAGGATATGTTGTTCAGCACAGCACAGTCTGCACCGCTATAGGTCAAACTGTAATCATGGAGATAAACAAGAGTATTTTTGTGATGCACCATAGGATTCAGCTTAAGGTCGGCAATGCGTTCAATATCTCCCAGAAGTCCTTCCTTTTTCTCAATTTCTCGAGCAGTGCGTTTTTCTATATGCTTTACACGACTTTGCATTTTCTTAGTTTTCGACCCGATATACGAACGTGTGCTGATAGAGCGGTCGTGCTCTTTAATCGGATCAAAACCAATTTTGGTGCTCTCACTTTTTTCAGCCCATTCGGCAGTACGTTTCGCTGCCTGTTTCAGCTTTTTTATTTCCTTCCGATGCTTTTCATCTTCGGCAATAGCAAATTGGTCCTTATACTTTTTATTTTCCCACCATGAGCTGAAATTTCCGTTTTGAACCTCAATATTCATTCTATTGATTGAAAGAATATGGTCAACACAGCCGTCAAGAAAATGTCTGTCGTGAGAAACAAGGATAAATCCTTTTTTCTTTTTGAGATAGTCTGAAACAATAACTCTTGCCCTTGTATCAAGATGATTTGTCGGCTCATCAATCAGAAGAAAATGTCGCTCATTCAAGAACAACGCCGCAAGCAGTACCTTAGTCTGTTCGCCATTTGAAAGAGTTTCAAATGGTCTGTAAAGCACTTCTGCATCAACTTCAAGATAATTTAGTTCACGGATAAACTCCCAATCCTGTGCAGAAGATATTTCTGATACGATGTCGAGTGTCATTCTGCTCTTGTCGGACACCTCATATGGAAAATAGTCGAACTGTAAATCCGAAATGATTTTTCCGCTGTACTCATATTTTCCAAGCAGAAGGTTTAAAAATGTAGTTTTTCCTCTGCCGTTTCTGCCTATAAATCCGAGTTTCCAATCACTGTCTATCTGAAAACAGGCATTTTCAAATATGTTGTCAAAACTTCCGGGATACGAAAATGTGAGATTCTCTGCTTTTATCATTGACATAATATCAACCTCCAAAAAATAAAAATAGACTGCAAGAAAGCAATTCTTACAGTCCACATAACAGCATAGTCCGCAGTCAATGACAACAGACAGTATCTCACAGTGAAAAGAATGTGTGCTTTCCTGCAAAAGGATACAATTATGCCGTAAAATAGGAATAACTGTATTTCAATCATCTGCAAGAAAACTTACGCATCTTTCCATCTCCTTTGTATCAATATGACTCCATTATATCATGAAAACAAATAAAAGTCAATATTAAATAACAATTAAATAAATTACAAACAAAACCCATATGAACTATGGTGTCGAGTTCTATTACACTACATGAAAGCAGATTTCTATTAGACGCTTTACAGTAGAAGAACCCGTTAATCAGCACGATTAGTCAAGCTCTGTAGTATAGCACTTAAAAACTTCATCAACAAACGTTTCGTCGGGTTTCTTTGTAAATATGCTTACTACAGGCACTACTACAATTGAAAGTATCATTACGATTGCTCCGATATTTATAGGAGACGCCAAATTCAGCGGACAAAGACCTGCAATGTCTGATGCAAGCTCCGGGAACAGACCAAAGCCAATCAGGAACATATGAGCCAATGTGAGTCCTATACCAAGCACAAAGCTTGTCCATACAGCAGCTTTTGTAACCTTCTTGCTGAAAAGTCCCCACATATACGGACCAAGAAACGCTCCTGCAAGTGCACCCCATGAGTAGGACATAAGAGTTGAAATTGATGCGTTCTTATTAAACGCTATAATTACTGAGATAACAAGGAACACTGCAATAAGTGCACGCATGATCAGTATCTCTTTCTTCTCGTCATTCTTCTTCATACGAGGCTTTACAAAGTCGATAGTAAGTGTGGAGCTTGATGTGAGAACAAGTGATGAAAGCGTCGACATCGATGCTGAAAGCACCAGAACTACTACCAGTCCAATAAGTATATCCGGCAGAGCTGCTTCAAGCATTTCCGGAACAAGATCGTCGTATACAGGTTTTTCACCCTCCGGTACAGTATTGTAAAGTCTGTTGAATCCGCCCATCAGGTACGAACCGCCTGCTACTATAAGGGCAAATACTGTGGAAATGATAGTGCCCTTCTTAACAGCGTCGTTATCCTTGATAGCATAGAACTTGTGTACCATCTGCGGCAAACCCCATGTTCCCAGAGATGTGAGAATGACTACACCCAGAAGATTTATCGGGTCGGGTCCTAAAAGACTTGAGAATGAGCCTTTTGCTGCATTTTCAGTCTCGATCTCGCTAAGCTTTGATACAGCCTCGCTCCAGCCGCCCTGACCGTTGATAACGCATACAACTACTGCTACAATACCAATGAGCATTACAATGCCCTGTACAAAGTCGTTTAGCGCTGTTGCTGTATATCCGCCCATAATTACATAGACAGCTGTGATGACAGCCATTGCCACAATGATAAATCTGTATGCCGACTCCGACTCAAATCCCAGTGCCATTGCAAAAAGTCTTGACAGACCATTATATACCGACGCTGTATAAGGAATAAGGAATATGAACACTATAAGAGCAGCCGCAACCTTCAGTCCCTTTGAGTTGAACCTCTTTTCAAAGAACTCAGGCATGGTCTTTGAATTAGTATGCTTAGTCATCATCCTTGTTCTCTTACCCAGAACCATCCATGCAACAGCACTGCCAAGAATTGCATTGCCTATACCTATCCATGTTGCAGAAAGTCCGTAGTTCCAGCCAAACTGTCCGGCGTAGCCTATAAATACAACCGCTGAAAAATATGATGTACCGTAGGCAAACGCTGTGAGCCACGAGCCTACTCCTCGTCCGCCAAGTACAAAGTCACTTACGGATCTTGTTTTTCGTGATGTGTAAAATCCGATGCCCAGCATTACTATAACGTAAATGACAAGCATCGCAATTGTAACCCCTATCATTACAATCGCCTCCTTGAATTTAATAATTTAAAGTGTTAAAGACTTAAAGCACTAAAACATATTCATTTTATCAGATATTTAAAGCTTTGTCAATAGCAAGCTAAAAATTCGGCATTATGACAAAAACTATCATTTTCTTTTATACATAATAACAAAGGCGGTGCAAGCATTAGCAAGCACCGCCCTTCAGGCAGAACATACTTGAATATATTCCTGATTACAGATATGTCAGGAACTGAGTGCAAAGTACGACTAGTATCAGTGCGATTGGATATGTTGCTGCATATGCAGAAGCAACATTAGGTGTACCTGTAAGGTTAATAAGTGAACCAAGAGCCGGTGTACTTGTCATACCTCCTGTGATAGAGCCGAGATTGTTGAACAGGCTCAGCTTCAGAACATACTTTGCTACAAAGAAGCCTACAAACATAGGAACGATAGTCATGATAGCGCCCCATACGAACAGCATCAAGCCATATTCCTGAAGTGTTGCAACAAAGCCCGCACCGCCGTCTACGCCGGCACCGATAAGGAAAAGTACAAGACCAAGTTCCTGGAAGATGCTGAGCATATGCTCGTTTACCTTCAGACTCAGTTTGCCGATCCTGCCAAAGTGACCAAAGATAAGACCCATGATCAGCGGACCGCCTGTTGTGCCCAGATTAAATGAGTTGCCGCCACCAAGCGGAATGTTGATAGCACCAATAAGCAGACCAACCATGATGACAAGTGCAAATGAACCAAGACCAAACTTGTCCATCTCAAAGAGCTTGAGATCCTTCTTTTCTTCAGATGCGCCGGTATCAACTACAACCAGCTTAGCACGTTCTTCGACCATATTTGCCTTCATTACCTTAGGCACGATCTGTACAAAGAGTACAACGCCGATAACGCCAAATGGATATGCTACAGCATGACCTACAGAAATCTCCTTGAACTGCTCTTCGGAAATAAGTCCCTCTAACGCACCCTGTGCCGCTGCAAATGCCGGTGTACTTGTAAGAGAACCAGACATAAGTCCTGTTGCCATAGCAGAATTCATTCCCGGTACAAACAGGATTATAAGTGCGCAGCAAAGTGCACCTGTTAAAATTATGATTGCTCCTAAGAATACATAGGACTTAGCATTCTTCTTCAGATTCTTAAAGAAGCTGGGACCTGCAATAAGACCAACAGATGTCACAAACAATACCAGACCCAGATTCTGTACCAGACTCATGTAGTCCGCAATCTTATCTGCGCTGTCTGCCCATGCGTGACCTTCGCTTGTCATAATGCCGTTGAAATGACCTGCAAAAAGTGCAACCAGGAAGATCGCCGCTGTACCAAGTGATACACCCTTGACCGAAATCTTACCAATTAAATAGCCAACTACGATAATGGCAAAAATAAATAATAATACAATCGCCATTGCCTTCATATTGAAGATATACGTACCGGCTACTTCGAGAAATTGAAAATTCATACGCCTCTCCTTAATTGTTTTTTCAGGGCGTACCGGAAAACTCTGCATAACAGCTTTCCGATACGTCCTGCCTGAATTTAGATGACCTCTGACTGAAAGCCTTGAAAATTATATCACAATATGCTAAAATTGTCAATATAAACAAGCAGATGCTTAACACAAAATCGGTACTTCTTTTATTTTTCCCCAAATAGTGGGCAAAGTATTGTAACATATGCTAAACCAGTTTTTGCATATTTTTCGGCAGATAATATTTTCGAGTAAAAATCTGAAAATTCCTCAAAAATCTCTTTTCTCCGCTGATAAAATGTGGTATAATAATAAAATGGAATATCCATCATGAATTTTAGAAAGGAGAACTTTTTATGACTAAAAAATCAACACCTAAAACAAAAAAACAAATAAACGAAGCCGCTCGACGCAAGAAAAAAAGAAAACGTGCTTTCCGCAAAGCTATGGACGTTACGGCTGCTGTGCTCATTTTCGGGCTGTTCGGTGCTGCCGTAGCATATCCGCTTGCGACTGGCATGATAAGCATAAATCCTATGACCGGTCAGGAAACGCTTGGCACTGTAAAGGAAACTGATGAAAACGGCGAGTTTATCTTTGAAACTACTGAAGCTACAACCGAAACATTCTACGAAACCGTCACCATCGATAATAAGGATATATATAAAGGCGAGCTTATCCTTGTAAATGCAGACTATCCGTTTGAAAGTGCTGCTGATGCAAATATCCTCACGCTTTTTGAGGAAAAGACTGACTCCTACAGCGTGAGCGGTATGGATGTTGGTATGCAGGAAGCTGCTGTTGAACCTCTCAACAATATGCTGGACGACTTTTACAGCGAAACAGGGCACAACGACATCCTCGTTATCGATGCTTTCCGCACCCTTGAAAAACAGCAGGAGCTCTATGATGCCGATCTTGAACGTACCGGTCTTGATACTTCCACGCTTGTAGCTCTCCCTGGGCATAGTGAGCATGAATCAGGCTATGCACTCGACTTCTCCCTTTTCTTCCCCGACGGTTCCTCCGGCGACTACGACGGAACAGGCGATTATAACTGGATTGATGAACACTGCGCCGACTACGGCTTTATACTCCGCTATCCTGCTGACAAGACAGAGATAACTAAGATCCAGTATGAAGCATGGCACTACCGCTATGTGGGCAAACCTCACGCCTACTACATCATGCAAAGCGGCATATGTCTTGAGGAATATATCGACCAGTTGAAGGAGCATACTATTGAATCACCTCTTGAGATAGTCGATAGCGATGGTTCAGCATATGCTGTATATTACGTTCCTGCCGAAACAGACAAGACTGTAACATATGCTCCCCTACTGGCAGACCACCCATATACCATATCCGGCAACAACGCTGACGGATTCATAATCACCGCAGACCTACAGGAAAAACGTGAGCTTGTATCCTACACAAAACCCGTTGAAGAAGTAACCGGCATTACTACCGATGAATACGGAAATGTGGTAACATCAAAAACAAGCGACGCTGTATCCTCATCTACAACAACAACAACTGTATATGCTGTGGGATAAAATATTGCCTATTGCATTTTCTCTCATAATAGTGTATAATAATAATGGTGTGTAATACACTTCTGATTTTTTCTTTTTATTTTTTGACGAATGACCTCCGTCAGCGCCCGATGCCAAACCATATTTTCCGGCATCGGGTATTTTTTTACACAAAAAAGTGCACCGCCTTAGCGATGCACTTTATGATTTATAATAATCAGAGCTTAGAAAAATGCAATATCCTGAGCAATCTTATGAAGTCTCTCGTCATATGGCTTGCTCATAGAGAGCGCTTCCTGTATGTCGAAGTCAACTATCTCATTCTTCTGCATACCAACAACACGATTGCCAATGCCCTGAGACAACAGCTCTACTGCATAATAACCCATTTCGCTTGCTACTACACGGTCACGAACTGTAGGTGAACCGCCTCTCTGAACATGACCAAGGATCGTTGCACGAGCCTCAATACCGGTCTTCTCCTGGATAGCAGTTGCAATTTCCTGGGAATGACCAACGTTTTCAGACACAACAATGATGAAGTTCTGCTTGCCATTCTTCTTGCACTCCAGCATATCCTTGGCAATTTGATCCAGATCATAAGGCATTTCCTTTGTGATGATATCAATAGCTCCGCAGGCAACTGCTGTATTAACTGCGATAAAACCTGCACCTCTGCCCATAACCTCAACTACACAGCAGCGATCATGAGACTGACTTGTATCCTGAAGCTTGTCAATCATCTCCATAGCTGTATTCATAGCTGTATCATAACCTATAGTGTATTCAGTACAAGCAATATCGTTATCTATAGTGCCGGGCAGACCAACAGTCAGAATGCCTCGTGCAGAAAGATCAGCTGCTCCACGGAAAGAACCGTCACCACCAATAACTACGATGCCCTCAAGACCAAACTTTTCACAATTAGCCTTTGCGATCTGCATACCTTCTTCAGTACGGAATTCAGCACTTCTTGCAGTGTAAAGCATAGTGCCGCCCTTATGAGTGATGTTGGAAACACTCATCTCATCCATCTCGATAATATCGCCATCAATAAGACCGCAGTAACCACGACGGATACCGTAAACCTTGATGCCCTTCTTCAGAGCTGCACGAACTACGGCACGGATAGCCGCATTCATACCCGGAGCGTCACCGCCGCTTGTCAGTACACCAATCGTCTTAATCATATTATTCTCCTCCGATTATCTACAAAATTTCAGGAAGTGCAAGCACTCCCCGAACTCATAACATTGCATTATATTATAATTATACCTCATATATTTTATTTGTCAAGAACCAACTTTAAAATTTAACATTTTATAGCAAATTAAAAAAGAGTCTGTACCTGACTTTATATCAGTCCAATATTTTCCTTGCCAACGCTCTCCTCCAATTTACTTATAAATTCCTCTGTAAGAGATACTCCTGCCCTTGATTTTGGAACTATGGTCTTTTTCAGATCTGTAAGATAAAAACACACACCCGTACTGCCCGGATAATCACTGCACAGAGCTATTACCTTCTGGATAGTAGCATTATCAGTCGATGCAGCTTTACAGCATAGTCTTTTCCTTTCAATCTCTTTCATACTCAGTATACTGTCGCATAGCAGGCTTACAGTCTCATCCTTGTGGCTCAGTTTTCCTGTAACATACACCACATTATCCGGCTGGAGCTTTGACTTCGCCGCTGCAAAAAGCTGAGGAAAAACTACACAGTCCATCTCTCCCATCATATCCTCACAGGTCATAAAGCACATGATCTCTCCTCTTTTTGTGGTATGTCGCTTTATTCCTCTTATGATAGAAATTGCGGATACAACAGTTCCGTCAGGATAACTTCCGCTGTCGCCTGTGATCTGACTGAAGTCCGCAGTCCTGAGAAGTTTTGCAAGATGACTGTATTCGGCAAGAGGATGTCCCGACAGATACATTCCTGCATACTCCTTTTCAAACCTGAGCAGCTCATATCTGCTGAATTCAGCCATTTCCGGAACCAATGCCTCATATACTCCACTGTCATAAGCTTCCCCGAAGAAATTCATCTGTCCCTCGAGCTGTTCTTTAGCTGCATCTCTGTGCTCTTCCAGTATACCGTCATAGTAGGTTATCATCTGTTTGCGGTTAAGACCCAAGCCGTCAAGAGCTCCGCAGTAAATAAGACTTTCAAGTCCTCGCTTATTAAGGTCCGATCCCGCCATACGTCTGCAAAAGTCACGCAGTCCTGTAAATGAACCCTTTCGCCGACGCTCTGCAATAAGGCTCTCAATAAATGACCTGCCAATGTTGCGCACAGCTAACAGTCCAAAGCGTATATCACTGCCGCTCCTCTGAAAGCAGAGTCCGCTTTCATTTACATGGGGCGGAAGTATCCTCACACGCTTATCCTCGCAAAGCTTTATATACGACATGAGCTTTGGAGTGTCCCCGACAACACTTGTCATAAGAGCTGCCATATAGTCCGCAAAATAGTGATATTTAAGATATGCAGTCTGATACGCAAGATATGAATATGCAACAGCATGAGACTTGTTGAATGCATAGGAAGCAAATCCTGCTATCTCGTCAAATATCCTGTCTGCCGCATCCTCCGGGACTCCGTTTGCCACAGCTCCGGCTATACCTTCGCCGTCGCCGTATATAAAAATCTGACGCTCCTTTTCCATAATATCATGCTTTTTCTTAGCCATGGCACGACGCACAAGATCGGCTCTGCCATAGGAGTAGCCCGCCAGACTCCGGCATATCTCCATTACCTGCTCCTGATAAACAATACAGCCATTCGTAACTTTGAGTATAGGCTCAAGCAGAGGGTGAGCGTAGGTTATCATGCTGGGATTATGGCGGTTTTCTATATATTTGGGAATAGAATCACGAGGGCCAGGTCTGTAGAGAGAAAGCACCGCTGTAATGTCCTCCAAATTTTCCGGCTGAAGCTGCACGAGCACACGTCTCATACCTGCGCTTTCAAACTGGAATACACCTGTTGTCTCGCCCATTGCCATCATCTTGTAGACATTCTCATCATCAATAGGTATATCATCAATGTTGAATTCCGGCTCTCGTTTATCCACCTCTCTAACGCAGTCTCTTATGACCGTAAGATTCCGAAGTCCCAAAAAGTCAAACTTCAGAAGTCCCAACGCTTCAAGTGTATTCATGGTGTACTGCGTGACAACAGTCTCATCGTTGAACTGAAGAGGCACTAACTCCTCAATCGGAAATGCTGAAATTATAACCCCCGCCGCATGAGTAGATGTATGCCTGGGAACGCCCTCAAGTCTCATTGCCATGTCGATAAGAGCTTTTGCACTGGAATCAGCTTTGCAAAGCTGTCTGAGGTCCTCTCCGTCCCTGCCCTCAAGGTTATCTTTTATAGTACGTCTTGGGTCGATAAGCTTTGCTATCTTATCACACAAAGAATAGGGGATATTCATAGCACGTCCTGTATCACGCACTGCACCTCTCGCCTTCATAACATCGAAGGTAATTATCTCAGAGACACGTTCCTTACCATAGCGACTTATTACATAGTCCTTTACAGCCTGTCTGCCCTCCATGCAGAAGTCTATATCAAAGTCGGGCATACTCACTCGCTCGGGGTTGAGAAATCTCTCAAATAGCAAGCCGTATTTTATTGGGTCGATCTGGGTGATGTCCAGACAGTAGGCACATATGCTGCCTGCACCTGAACCTCTGCCGGGACCTACTGGTATGCCGTTTTTACGTGCAAAAGCCACATAGTCCCATACTATTAAAAAGTAATCAGCAAAACCCATCTGACTAATAACACGCATCTCGTACTTCATGCGTTCAATGGCCTCAGCAGGTGGTTGCTCACCGTATTTTCTAATAAGTCCGTCTCTGCAAAGAGAGGCAAAGAGCTTTTTTGGGTCGGTTCCATCAGCAGTTTTAAACTCAGGCAGATGTACTGCTCCCGTTTCAAACTCCACATTGCATCTTTCAGCAATCTTTGCCGTGTTTGTAACAGACTCGGGACAGGCTGCAAAAAGCTCTGCCATCTCCTCGGTTGATTTCAGGTAAAACTCATCGGTCTCAAAGCCCATTCCGATTTCATCGTTTATATTCTTTCCCGTCTGTATGCAGAGAAGCACCTCCTGCATTGACGAATCCTGTTTTGTTATATAATGAGCATCGTTAGTAGCCGCAAGCGGTATTCCTGTTTCCATCGAAAGCCGGCGCAGCGACGGTATTATTCTAAGCTCGTCCTTTATGCCATGGTTTTGTATTTCAAGGAAGAAATTACCCTCACCAAATATCTTCTGGTAGAGCAATGCCGTTGCCTTTGCACGCTCATATTGATGATCAATCAGCAGGCTTGATATCTTTCCAGCTATACATCCTGATAAACATATCAGTCCATCACTGTGTTCACGAAGCAGCTCCTCGTCAACTCTTGGTCTGTGGTAGAAGCCCTCAAGATGAGCCTTTGTCACCAGCTTTACCAGATTCCTGTAGCCTGTTTCATTCTCGCACAGAAGTATGAGATGATAGTTTTTTCTGTCATGCTCATGTTCCTTATCGAATCGTGTACGCTGCGCAACATAGACCTCGCACCCAATGACCGGATGTATACCTGCCGCTTTGGCTGCCTGTGAAAACTGTACCGCTGCATAGAGATTGCCATGGTCGGTTACAGCAACTGATGTCTGCCCCAGCAACTTTACGTGCTCTATAAGCTCCTCTATGCGACAGGCGCCGTCGAGGAGGCTGTATACACTGTGGACGTGAAGATGTGCAAAATCATTGCGCCGTATCAGACCTTGACTCATTTTCTCTCAGCTCCTTTGCAATTGCCGCTATCTTCTGGAACCGGTGGTTTACACCGGAGCGCCCTATGGGTACAGTCAGCAGCTCGCCGATCTCCTTAAGGCTCAGCTCCGGATTTTCAAGCCTCAGCTTTGCAGCCTCCTGTATTTCCGGCGAAAGGCTCTGAAGCTCGCCGTACTTTATAAGCAGCAGTATGTCCTCTGTCTGCCGCATTGCTGCATTTACCACCTTGTTTATATTTGCCTCGTCGCAGTTTCTCAGCCGGTTTGCCTTGTTGCGCATATCCTTATGGATCTTTATATTCATAATATCAAGCGTACACTGCTGAGCTCCCATAAATGTGAGAGTATCCTCAATGCACTCGCTGTCCTTTATGTAGAGTACATACGACTTCTTGCGCTGTATCATTCTGCCCGATACTCCATATGAGCCCAAAATAGCATTGAGATCATTACACAACATCTGCGACGGAGTTACAAATTCAAGGTGATATTCTTTGCTCGGATCGGTCACGCTGCCGCAGATAAAAAATGCTCCTGCAAGAAATGCGCTTGTACTGTTGTTTACTATATTCCTGAGATTTATCTCACGCTCCAGAAAATCAATCTGATATGTACTACGTATCTTTTCTATAAGCTGCGGGTCTGTTATGGTAAAGCTGCCATGTCCGCTTTCGCTTTTATCGCTTGCAGTTATATCCACATGAAACACCGACTTGAAAAGCTCCTGCACAAGTTCGGAAACATCTTCGCTTTCACTCTGGATACATATCTGTTCTTCCGTAAAAACTCTCGTATAGAGCAGCATTCCATAAAGGCAGGCAAAACGCTTGTCGCCGTCGTTTATAGTCCTGCGTACTTCTCTGCGCACCTGGTCAGAGAATGACATACACTTTTCCTCCTCTCAGCATATATAAAACAACCGCCTGCTCCGGAAAGAGCAGGACGGCTTTGATATTATAATCATCTGTCCTTGCCTATATCACGATGCTGCTTTATCACACGCATACCCTTTGATATAAGATAGTCACCGATAAGTTCAGCAAATGTTATTGAGCGGTGCTTGCCTCCGGTGCAGCCGAAGGATATCACAAGCCTGCTCTTGCCCTCGTGAATGTAGAGAGGCAGCAGAAAATCAAGCAGCTCTTTAAGCTTATCCATAAGCTCTCTCGACTGCTCGAAGGACATAACGTAATCCCTTACACAGGCATCGCAGCCTGTATGAGGACGCAATTCCTTGACATAGTGAGGATTAGGCAGGCATCTCACGTCGAATACAAGATCTGATTCCGTTGAAACTCCATACTTAAAGCCAAATGACGTTACCTTTATGGACATTGAATCTGTTGCATTGCTCAGAAATATATCACGTATCTGCTCCTTGAGCTGTGAAACAGACTGGTAGGAGGTCTCGATATAATAATCAGCTATCCCCTTTATCTGAACAAGCTGCTCACGCTCAAACGCTATCGCATTATGGAGATTACCGCTGAATTTCTCATCGAGCGGATGCTTTCTTCTCGTCTCCTTATAACGCTTTATAAGCACTTCGTCCTCAGCATCGATATAGAGTATTTTAACATCAAGATCCTTCTGGTGCTCAAGCTCACACATACACTTATATGCATCGGCAAACATATCACCTGAACGCAGATCTGCCGCTATGGCTATCTTTTCAAGTCTGTTTTCAGACTCCCTGCAAATTTCGATAAAGCGGCTCATAAGCTGCGGCGGAAGATTATCAATACAGTAAAATCCTATATCCTCCATAACGTCCATAACGCTGGATTTGCCCGAACCCGACATTCCAGTTACAATAACGACCTGCATTTTCATGTTGCATATCCCCTTATCTGAGCACTACAGGCTCCAATTCAAGCTTGTATCCTGTTTTCTCCTTTACGGTTTCAATGACAAATTCACAAAGCTCCAGAACATCCTTACAGGTAGCCTTGCCCGTATTTACAATAAAACCTGCGTGTTTTGTGCTGACCTGTGCATCACCTACGCTTGCACCCTTTAGTCCGCACTGGTCTATGAGGAAAGAGGCATAACTTCCCTCCGGTCTTTTGAAAGTACTGCCTGCACTTGGAAGCTCAAGCGGCTGCTTTGCACGTCTCTGGCTGAGGTAGCCTTCCATCTCAGTCTTTATAGCGTCATACCTTCCTGCCCTGAGCTGGAATGTAACGCTGATGATTATCTTGTCTGTGCCGCTAAACATACTGTGACGATAGGAAAGCTCCATATCTTTTCCCGCAACTGTTTTTACAGAGCCGTCATCGTCTATATATTCTGCCGACAGGACTACATCAGCCATCTCTCCGCCATAAGCTCCTGCGTTCATGTAGAGTGCGCCGCCTACTGTTCCTGGGATACCTGCAAGGCACTCCATGCCGGAGTATGATTCCTCCAAAGCGGCTTTTGCTGCTGTCATGAGCATTGCGCCTGCATCGCAGCGTATCTGATAGTCATTCATTATCTCAATTCCGGAAAAATTCTTCCCAACTACAAATACAACTCCGTCATATCCTTCGTCTGAAACGATAACATTACTTCCGTTTCCAAGAATGAGATACCGAACACCGTTTTCCTTACAGTATCCAACAAGCTCCCTGAGAAGACTGCTGCTGTTTATATCCACAAAAGCCCTGCATTCTCCGCCAATACGGAAGGTCGTGTGTTTCCTGAGCGGTTCATTTCTCAGCAGAGGGCAGTCATACTTTTCGCATATAGTCTCCAGCTGATCTATATATTCCATTCAAATTCTCCTATATATCTTTGGGGATCTTATCAGAATGCGTCATAATCCTTGATAACTTCTCTGCTTTCCATATCAAGTCCTAAATGTTCAAGCAGTTCGTTGGCTGCATTGTAGCCCATCTTCTTCTGACGGTTGTTCATGGCTGCAACTTCAAGAATCACCGCAAGATTTCGTCCGGGTCTTACGGGAATAGTCAGAGAAGGAACTTTTACTCCCAGCAGTGATACATACTGTGTATCCACACCCATACGATCGTAAATCTTTTCGGGATTCCACTGTTCCATTTCAACTATAAGCTCGATATTCTCACGATTCTTTACCGCACCTATACCAAACAGACGGCGTGCATTGATAATGCCTATACCGCGAAGCTCCAGGAAGTGACGTATATTATCAGGTGATGAGCCTATAAGCGTATCGTTTGATACCTTGCGTATTTCAACAGCGTCATCTGCTACAAGTCGATGCCCGCGCTTTACAAGCTCAATGGCAGTCTCGCTCTTGCCAACGCCGCTTTCTCCCGTGATGAATACACCCTCACCATATATCTCGATAAGAACGCCATGGCGTGTGATACGAGGTGCAAGACTCACATTGAGAAACGCAATAAGTCCTGAGATAAAGTTTGATGTGCTCTCCTTACTCCTTAAAAGCGGCACTTCATACTTCTTGGCAAGCTCCAGCATCTCTTCAAAATAGGGCAGCTCCCTTGATATTACAAGGGCAGGCATCCTCTGGGCAAAAAGTGTCTCCAGACGCTGGTATCTTGTGTTTTCGTCTATGGTGGAGAGATATGCAAATTCCATCTTTCCTATTATCTGTATGCGCTCCGGATTAAAATATTCGTAAAAACCCATGAGCTGAAGTCCCGGTCGTGTTACGTCTGTCTCATCAATAAGTATTTCAGACGCAGCCTTGGGCATATGAATGGTTTCAAGCTTGAATTCATTTATTATCTTATCAAGACCTACTGTAAATTTACTTGCCATAATACTTCCTCTTTCTTATCCCTTAAAGCTTATTTTAATAATTTATAACTCTGTGTCCGCTGCCCGTGCCGTCGGTATAGCTTATGGATACAGTCATATCTCCGCTGTTTGACTCTGCCCAGCTGGATGCTGATGCGGCATTGGCGGAACTTGTGCTGAGCAGCGCATATGAAACGTCCAGTTCAGAGGGATCGTATACCGGCTCCAGACCATTCATTGTATAATATGCGCTGAGGTCAAGTACAATGTCTGATGAACCCGATACTGCCTCTGCAAGAGTATTTGCCAGCTCTATCATGGGAGCAGCGTCCTTTGCATACACGTCCGGATTCAGATACGGCTCGTCCTTCGGCACGAAGTCGGGGTATGTAAAGCCGCTGCACAAAATCGCTGAAAATCCACCGTCGGAAAGTTCCTCTACAAGAGCCTCAAGGTATGATATTGTAGCGCTGCTGTTCGGGTCGAGCCACGACTTGCCGCCGTTTGCAACAGTGTTGTCAAGCCATCTGTCGCCGGTAAGGACTCCATTCTTTTCTACCTTATAGCTTGCATCCCTGTATGTGTCGGCATAGATATGGTCATCAAGCAGACTGCATGAAGCGTAGGCATAAAATCCCTCGTCCTGCACGATAGAAGCTATCTCCGCAGCTGTCATGCTGCCCTTGCAAACAGCCCATGAAGCAGAACCTGCTGCTGATGAATCAAAAGTAAGCTCGCCGCCTGAAAGTTTCATCGGAATAACTACCGCACCTGCATCAGGATACTTTGACTTTACGTCCTTAAGCATGGCTCTTAGCGTTGCTTCATCGCTGACTGCATTTTCGGGCAGTCTAACGCTGCACTGTACTTCCTCATATATTCCCGCTGTAGCTACTGCTGAACCACCGCTTGAGCCGCCGGTTGAACCACCTGTCGAACCGCCGGTTGAGCCTCCTGTCGAGCCGCCGGTTGACGATCCAGTGTCACCAGGAGCAAGATCTACACCTGAGCCGCCGCTGTTGCCTGTCTTTATCTCATCATCTGTAGTAGTTGTAGCAGAAGTTGTAGATGTGGTAGTAACCGTAGTTGTTCCGCCATTGACCAGAACTACATTTGTTGATACAGAAGTAGTTGTTCCGCTCTCATTCTGGGGATTTTCAGCAGACAGATTGTCACTTGATGCTGGCTCATCTCCGCTGTTCACAATAGGTTTTGCAATGAGATATCCTCCTATACAGAGCAGTCCTGCTGCTGCGATTGTAATAATAGTAGGCATTACTGCATTCGAGGATGAAAATCCTGCTTTTCTTGTTCGCTTTGAACGATAGACCATGTTTCTTTTCTTATTATTCATCTTAATACTCCATTCTATTCAGTCCGGCGCACTGCTTCTCTGAGAGCCTTTACCCCAAGGGCAACAGTCTCGTGTTTAAAGATATAGCTTCCGGCAACAAGCATATCAGCTCCCGCCTCTGCTGCCATGGCGGCTGTTTTATCATTTATTCCGCCGTCGACTTGGAGCTTAACATCAAGCTGCTTTTCGTCTATAATCTTCCGCAGTGATCTGATCTTATCAAGCTGATCCTCCATGAAAGACTGTCCGCCAAATCCCGGTTCTACCGTCATGATAAGTACGACATCCACAAGACTTAAGAAAGGCAGTGCTTCTTCAAAAATAGTCCTTGGCTTCAGCACTATGCCTGCCTTCGCTCCGTTTTCCTTTATTGCACGGATCGTTTCATAAGGATCGCTTTTGCTTTCAAGGTGGAAAGTCACCAGATCTGCGCCCGCCTTAACTGTTTCGGGAATATATCTCAGAGGGTCGGTTATCATCAGGTGTACATCAAGAAACATATTCGTACTCCTGTTTACCGCCTCTAGCACGGGAAAGCCAAAGGATATATTCGGCACAAAAACACCGTCCATTACGTCAAAGTGCAGCATATCTGCACCGCTTTTCTCAAGTTCCTTTGAGACCCTTTCAAGATTACCCATGTCAGCATTCAGCACCGAAGCGCATATCTCGAGTCCTCTCACACCAGATTCCTCCATCCTATATCATTTGGATTGTGAGTTATACACTTCTATTATATAATATTTTTTTCTGTTAGTCAAGTTTATTTCCGGGTATTTTGATTTCCTGTCAAACCGTATTTGCACATATTGCTTTTTCATGAGCGCAAATAAAAAGTATTGTGATTTTACAATTAACCACTGGACAAACTATACAAAAAATAGTATAATAATAGGAAAGGCATTAAGCCTTTGAGGAAATATTAGGAGGAACATCAATGACTGAAAAAGAAATCAAAGACCAGATATGCGACATATGCCACAAAATGTGGCAGCTTGGCTGGGTGGCTGCAAACGATGGCAACGTATCTGTCAAGCTCCCCGACGGCAACTTCCTTGCAACACCCACCGGTATGAGCAAATGCTTTATCACACCTGAGAAGCTCGTTAAGATCAACGCTAAGGGTGAAGTGCTTGAAGGAGCTGAGGGTCTGAGACCTTCATCTGAAATTAAAATGCACCTTTGCTGCTATGCTGAACGTGATGATGTAGGAGCAGTTCTCCACGCACATCCGCCGACAGCTACAGGCTTTGCCGTGGCAAATAAAGCTCTTGATGAGTACACTATGATAGAATCCGTTATAGCTATAGGCTCTGTGCCCGTAACTCCCTATGGCACACCCTCTACTGAAGAAGTTCCGGACGCTATACGCCCCTATCTCCCATACCACGATGTAATGCTGCTCCAGAACCACGGCGCACTTACCGTGGGCGCAGACCTTATAACTGCATACTACCGCATGGAAACTCTCGAAATGTTTGCAAAGATAACTCTTACAGCCCATCTGCTGGGCGGCTCTCAGGAGATACCCCGTGACCAGATCGAAAGGCTCTGCGGCATGAGACCTAAATACGGAGTTACAGGCAAGCACCCAGGCTATAAAAAATATAACAAGTAAAAGAAACACTGAATCTTTACGCAAAGGAGGCAGAATCTATGCTTAAAAATATCCCACCTATACTCTCACCGGAACTTCTGAAAATACTCATGGAAATGGGTCATGGCGATGAGATCGTTATTGCCGACGGAAACTTCCCCGGTGCCGCTGTCGCACAGAGACTTGTTAGACTCGACGGCCACGGCGTACCGGAAATACTCTCTGCCATTATGAAATTTTTTCCGCTTGATTCATATACGGACAAACCCGTGGCTCTTATGGAAGTAGTCAATGGTGATCCTGTCTCTCCGACTATATGGGATACATACAAGGAGATAATCTCAGAATATGAACCAGAAAAATGCAGAATCGAGTTTGTTGAAAGATTCGATTTCTACGAAAGAGCCAAAAAGGCTTACGCTGTAATAGCTACGGGCGAGACTGCAATATACGCAAACATCATTCTGAAAAAAGGCGTTGTTCTGCCGGAGGATAAGGCATGATGCGCCACGTACTCGCCTTCGACTTCGGAGGCAGCTCGGGACGTGCTGTTCTCGCACACTTCGATGGAGCTAAAATAGAACTTGAGGAAATACACCGCTTTGAAAATAATCCCGTTATGGCAGGCGGAAGACTCTACTGGGATGTACTGAGACTTCTCCATGAGCTTAAAACAGGTATCGTGAGAGCTGTGCACATATGTAAAGTTGAATGTATCGGAATAGATACGTGGGGCGTTGACTTCGGTCTGCTGGATGCCTCTGGTCAGCTCCTGAGCAATCCGTCTCACTACCGTGATACCAAGAATCAGGGTTATACTGAAAAAGCAAATTCTGTTATGTGCCGCGAGGAGCTCTACGCAGAAACCGGCACTCAGATAATGGATATAAATACCCTGTTCCAGCTTCTGTCACTCTATGATATGAGACCTGAAATATTAGAGGCTGCCGATAAGCTGCTGCCTATGCCAGACCTGCTCGGCTGTTTCCTGACAGGAAAATGCACCTGCGACCGCTCAATGGCAAGCACCACTTCTATGATGGATATATCTTCCCGAAAGTGGTCGGAAAAGATAACAAAGGCTTTTGATATAGACAGCCGTATCCTGCCGGATATAACCGAAAGCGGTACTATCAAAGGCAGTCTCTCGCCTGAAGTATGTCAGGAACTGGAGATAGAGCCTATACCCGTTGCAGCTGTATGCGGTCACGATACTCAATGTGCTGCATTTGCCGCTCCGTCAAAGCCAGGCAGCGATACTATTTTTATAAGCTGCGGTACATGGTCACTGTTCGGCACTGAACTCCCAGAGCCTATACTCACAGAAGAATCTGCAAGACTCGGTCTGTCAAATGAGGTCGGATTCGGCGGAAAGATAACTTATCTCAAAAACATCATAGGTCTTTGGCTCATTCAGGAGACAAGACGCTATCTCCACAGCAGTGGCAAAAGCTACTCCTACGCCGACCTTGAAACTATGGCTCTTGAGGCTGAACCACTGAGATTCTTCATAGACCCCGACGATCCGGTATTCGTTCCGCCCGGAAATATCCCTAAGCGTATACAGGAATACTGCGAAAAAACAAATCAGGGCATCCCGCAGTCCACAGGCTCAATAGTGCGCTGCATCTACGAGAGCCTTGCACTGAAGTACAAAATGGCTCTGGAAGAGATTCGAATCTGCACAGGAAAGGAATTTTCCGCTATACACATGCTTGGCGGAGGAACTAAAGACAGGCTGCTCTGTCAAATGACCGCCGATGTTTGTGCTCTGCCGGTATACGCCGGACCTAAAGAAGCTACAGTCTACGGCAATGCAGCAATGCAGCTTATGGCGATAGGTGCTATCGTAAATGAAAACTATGCAAAAAAAGTCATAGCAGAATCAGAGCCTGTTACTATCTATGTACCTCGTGATGACTGGTATGATGCATATGAGCGATTTAAAGATATTATAAAAAATAAAAAATGAATCCTATGAAAGTGAGGAAAACTTAAAATGAGTTACCCAAAAATTGGTATACGTCCTGTTATTGACGGCAGACAGTTTGGCGTTCGTGAAAGTCTCGAAAACCAGACTATGAATATGGCAAAAGCTGCAAAAGAGCTTATTGAAAAGAACGTATTCTATCCCGATGGCACTCCTGTACAGTGCGTGATTGCTCCATCTACAATAGGCGGCGGTGCAGAAGCTTTTGCTGCTGAAGAATTCTTCCAGACTCAGAATGTTGTTGCTACTCTCTCTGTAACTCCATGCTGGTGCTACGGCAGTGAAACTATGGACCTCAATCCAACGACTATCAAGGCTGTTTGGGGCTTCAACGGCACTGAGCGCCCCGGTGCAGTTTATCTGGCTGCGTGTATGGCAGCTCATGCTCAGAAGGGTCTGCCTGCATTCTCCATCTACGGTCACGATGTTCAGGATATGGGCGATACCTCAGTTCCCTCTGACGTTCAGGAGAAGATAATCCGCTTTGCTAAGTGTGCTGTTGCTGTAGGCGTTATGAGAAATAAGGCTTATGTAAACCTTGGTAGTGTCTCCATGGGTATCGCCGGTTCTCAGTGCAACCCAGACTTTCTCCAGAATTACCTTGGCATCCGTGCAGAATATGTAGACCTGGTGGAGATACTCCGCCGCATGAAGCTCGAAATATATGACAAAGACGAATACACTAAGGCTTTGGCATGGGTAAAGGAAAACTGCAAGCTCGGCTTCGATGTAAACGAAGAAACTCCTATCGACAAGGAGATAGATCCGTTTGGTATCAAGATCCCACGCACTCCTGAGGAAAAGGACAAAGAATGGGAGTTTATAGTAAAATTCACCCTCATTGTACAGGATATTTTCTTCGGCAACCCAAAGCTCAGAGAAATGGGCTGGAAGGAAGAATCAAACGGCAGAAACGCTGTCCTGGGCGGTTTTCAAGGTCAGAGAATGTGGACCGACTGGCTGCCTAACGGCGACTTTACCGAGGCAATCCTCAACTCCAGCTTCGACTGGAACGGCAAGAAAGAGCCAACAATCCTTGCAACTGAAAACGACGGTCTAAACGGCGTTGCAATGCTCTTCGGCAAGCTGCTCACAGGCGGTGCATCAATATTTGCAGACGTCCGCACATACTGGAGTCCCGAGGCTGTTGAACGTGTGACCGGTGTAAAACCCTCAGGCAAGGCTGCCGGCGGTTTCATTCACCTTATCAACAGCGGTGCCGCTGCTCTCGATGGCACAGGTGCATCAAAGGACGAAAGCGGCAATGCCTGCATGAAGAAATGGTGGGATGTCACTGACGAGGACATCAAGGCTATGCTCGATGTTACCGACTGGTGTCCTGCAAATCTTGGCTACTTCCGTGGCGGCGGATTCTCCTCTCACTTCCGCACACGTGCTGAGATGCCCGTTACTATGATACGTCTCAACATCTTAAACGGCAATCAGCCTTTTCTCCAGATCGCTGAGGGATACACTGTCGACCTGCCTGATGAAATACACACTCCTCTCGACCTGCGCACCGATAAGGCATGGCCTACAACTTGGTTCGTTCCCACCACTACAGGCGAGGGTGCATTCCGTGATGTATACAGCGTAATGGCAAACTGGGGCGCAAACCACGGCTGTCTGGCATATGGCCACATCGGCGCAGACCTTATAACTCTGGCAAGTATGCTACGCATACCTGTTTCAATGCACAACGTTCCCGATGAAAAGATATATCGTCCTCACACATGGGCTGCTTTCGGCACAAAGGATCCTGAATCAGCTGACTACCGTGCCTGTGAGGCTTATGGTCCGATCTATAAGTAATAAATCAACCGTCTGTTCCGGCGTGGAACAGACGGTTTTCTGTTTAATTATGATATTATGAGCTTTGTCCCTGTCACATCATCTCAAGAGCATCTGAAAGAGGAAGTACAGGTAAATCAAGCACAAGAAAACGTAAAATAAGCTGAGCGTCAACAGCATTTATACGCATATTCTCATCACAGTCAGAATTCATAAGTGCCTCTTCATTGAGTATTATGAAGTCAGCTATATACTTATTTACCGTCAAAAGATCTTTCATTGAAATAATGCCGTCGAGATTTACATCTCCGTATTCCACATCAGATGAACCCGATTGATAGCCGCTAAGCAGAGTCTCACACTGACCGTCGCCATCGGTATCTGCATATATCACCATATTTCCATCTGTATCAGCACTTATAAGAACAGCCGTATACATACTTCCATCAGGTAGACTTTCAAGCGTCCTGCTTGTACTTCCTGCAATTATAACAGCACCCTCAAGACTGTCACCCTGTAAAAGCAGTCCTTGCTCAATATTTTCTGCAGAAAATGCTCCGCAGCCTGTTCCGCTTACCGATATGCTCTCCCAAGGAAGCTCTGTTTCCGCAGTGATGGAAAACTCGTACGAACTATTGTTTCCCATAATTGTTGTTTCACCGTTGGCCATCATAAATATCTGTTCTGCATTGTCAGCACGTACTGAAATAAGGCAGTCTTCATACGACATCTGATATACGACCGTCTCAGCAGACAACGGCTTAATAATATAACCTTCCGCCAGATAGTCCAGTCCTGCACGTTTATGCGTCACCATAGACGCAATTGTGCTGAACCAGTTAAGCTCAGTGCTTGCTTTATCTTCGATATCATCAGTTCCTATAGGAGTAAGCGTAAACTCGGAACTGTCTGCCGGAACTTCGATAATGGGTACATATGGGTGCTCACTCACAAGTGAGTCTGTTCCCATGAAATAACCGCCTGTATTCATGGTAGAAAGGGAATTTGAAGCAAGTCCTATCCTGTATCCCCCTGAGGAACTCATGTTCCACATCGGAACGCTCCATTCAAGAGTGCTGCTGCTGAAGTAGAGACATGCCTCATGCGAAAAAGCTTCAAGATAAGGATCAGCCACAAGTATTCTGCCGTCGTAAGTCTTATCGCCAAGCTTCCATAAGCCATATTCCACATCGTATGCAATGGCTGCATGGGCATAATTTTCTCCGAAGAATGCTGCTATTGCCATATTTCCGCCTTTTCCGGCAGCGGCTGCCTGGTCGATAAGGTTACTCAGCACCGACTTCTGCGTCATATATGCACTTGTCCAGGCAATCTCCTGCTGCACTGCATCAGTCTCCTGTAGCAGCTGATAATACGATATGATTGACAGATTTCTCTCGTCGTCAAGATTTAGATTATATATCGTATCGGCACTCGGATCCCACATGGAAACATCAAAAACTCCGCTTTTTGCAAGTATCTCTGTAACAGCCATACCATACTCAGCTCCAAGCCATTCGCTTTCCTCAACATTTTGTATTCGCACACGCTCCATCGCACTGAGAGATGCATTCAGATTTTCAGCGTGCTCCTCCATAAGTCCATAGCCATTTTCTATGTACTGTAAGCCAAGATAATCATACGCCATAGACCAGTTATCTGTTCCCCATTCAAATTCTTGTCTTGCAGTACTTGCAGTTGTTGTCATAGTTGACAATTCTGTGGATGCAGCTGTGGTTGTTGAAGATGTTGTCTTTTTTGTGGTTGCTGTGGTTTTGGTTGACTCGGCAGTCGTAATTGAAGTGATTCCGGAACTGATTGAAGATGTAGATTTTCTCGTTGTAGACGAAGTTGAAGATGTAGTAGTCTTTGCTGCTGACGAAGTAGTTGTTGCTTTTGTCGCTGTTGTAGTTACGGTGGTAGTAGTGGTAGTTGCTTTAGTGGTGGCGGTTGACGCTTTGGTAGTGGTCGTTGCTTTTGCGGTTGTTGTTGACGCTTTGGCAGTAGTAGTTGCTTTAGTGGTGGTGGTTGACGCTTTGGTAGTAGTCGTTGCTTTTGTGTTGGTGGTTGACGCTTTGATACTGGTAGTTGAAGCTTTGGTAGTTGTGGTGGTTGTCGTCGTTGTTGTTGTTTCCTGAGGCTCCATAACTACATATATCTGGCTGTTCATCAGAAGCGGAAACTCATCACTTTCAAATATGTCTGCATAATAGCTGCTCATACCGTCGGTGTTGAAATACATGGGGAATGCATAGTAATCACCAAGTTCAGAACTGTTTTGCAGAGTCAAGCCATACTTCTCAGCAACATCCTCAACTGTTTTGTAATCTGCTGCATCCATAAGAAATGAGATGATGGGACTATAGTCCGAACAGATTATACCGCTTGAGGCAGTGGCACTGATAACAGCAGTACATATAAGCTGTTGTTCATTCACGTGTGATGTGCAGCCAACTACAGGCAGAGCATTTCCCATATCATATGATTCTGTATCATAGCTAAGGCTGAATATCTCCTCAGCCGCCGGGCACAAATCCGCATTCATGCTTATGCCGTAAGATTCCGGAATACCTGCCTGCATCATAGTTATCGGGATATCAGTCTGTCCGGGATATGCAACAACAGGCTCCAGTATCAACCTTGGAAGCTTTGAAGGATCGTATCCATATTTGTTGAGCAGTTCTACGTCATTTATCACAACTCCCAGAACAGCGCCATTTTCTGAAGACATATCAAGCTCCGGAATTATCCACTTTCCGCTGCTGCTGTCAAAATAAATGCCGCTGCTATCAGAAAACTCTGTATTCCCGGGATCGGCGGCAAGTATACGACTTGTATAGTCGCTTCCCGACCAGTTCCATTCTCCGCTTTCAACACCGTATATCAATAGTGTGACAGGCTGACTTTCCGCATTTTTGAAAACTCTGAGCAAAGCTGTCCCCGTCTGAACGGCAGAAACAGTCTTGTCAAGCACAGCTGAAGCATCATTTTCTGCTATGGCCGCATTGTCGAGCGCTGCGATATCGTCTGTATATTGCAGCATATTGTAATAATTTATCCAGCTGACAAGAGCGTCCTTGCGCACAGGAGCCTCCGTTTCATGAAGAGATGACGCCGTATTGGAAATTTCGTCAACACTCCAGACACCATTATAGCAGAGCAGCGTCAGCAGTGACATACCATATGAAATATCACTAAGCGGACTTGCGAGAGCTGTTTTTATCCTTTCTGTCTCTGTTTCACCGAACTGAGTAAGCAGTTTCTGTCTCAGCGTTGTGGTGACATACGGGTTTTCTCCGTCTATCAGCTCATCTGAGGAAAATCCCCATGTATCTTCGCTGTATGTAAATGTATCATCTGCCGCATATGAATCAAGACTCATATAAGCGGAAAGATCCATGCTCCCTGCCAACAAGCACACAACTGTAATTATTGCAAATATATTTCTCCTCATTATACAACACACCTTTACATATCATATATTGTAAAAAATACAAATTTATTTTATCACTTTTGAATATAATTGTCAAGATATACAATGTAAATTTTATAAATACGAAAAGTGCACCCACGAAAATACGCAAGTGCACTCTATATGGATTATTCAGTTTTCCTGGGAAACGCTCTGTTTTTTGGCAGCCAGCACAGACTTCATCGAAACAACTCCTGCACCGTCTTCGTTTTCTTTAATTGTTATTTCTGTTCCCTCAGATCTTATTGAGCCTTCCTCATTATGTGCTGTTACAGTTAATACATATTCACCCGCTTTGAGTATAAGCTTATCAGAACAGCCCTTTACACTCCGCTTTTGCTTTATAGTCTCGCCTGTTTCAGCGTCTTTTATTACATAGGAGTATCTGTCGGCTGTATTGCTCTTCTCCCATTTGAATGAAAGCTCCATTGGATTTGAGCTTATTTCAAGCTCGACGTACGGCCTTTCAGGCAAAGCCTTAACTTCAAACTCTGTCTCATCACTTTCAGTCCATTCGCCTGTTACCTTACTTTTAGCTGCAATAACTGCTGAATATTTTCCCTCGGGGAGAAGGATATCCGCCTCATTATCATTATCTCTTATATTGAGAGTAGCTGTAACATCACCGCTCTCGTCCATAACTTTAAGAGTATATCCATCAACCGAATCTGCCTTTGTCCATGCAAAAATTACCGGTTCTGAAATTCCTCCCGATGCATCTGCACCTAAAACAGGTTTTTGAAGAACATAGTCTTTTATCTCAAATTTCTGCCCACTTAAAGCACCATATTCACTCACTTTATACGCAGCTTGTTCAGCCGCAGACAGCACCAATTCCTTTTCAGAGCTTTCAAGTATATATCCCTGCTCCTGACTGCCGTATATTACCCATGTCTCCTCTTCATTCTGAAGAGAAGCAATATTCTCATCATCTGATGTCAGTGTTTTACCGCTGTCGTATGCGCTTATCTTATAACTGCCATCATCGCATCTTACAAATTTCCAAAGCTGATTTGTCTCATAGTCTGCCGCTCCGCTTTTCACTTCCAGATCGTCGGTAACTGTGAGATACTGCTTTTCATTATTCCACGATATCTTAGCCGTAAACTCATCACCAAGATCGGCTGTCTCCTGCTGCTCGATGGTAAATTTAACAGGATCACTCTCGGTATATCCGCATTCATTCACCGATTCCACTACTGCTGCATATTCGCCCGATTTAAGACTAACACTGCACTGAGTCTCTGTTATATTGCCCACCACACGTACCGGCGTACCATCGACACTGCTGCCGCGATATATTTTCAGCCTGTATGAATCAGCTCCCTCAGCCGGCTCCCAGCTGAAGTCCGTGACAGATGGTGCAGCGTCATAATAAGCCCAAAGCTCCTCGGATGCCTTTGCAGGTGTAAATTCCTCTATATTAAAGCATTGAGAGCTTGCATTTGTGCCGTCCTGAAGCTGCAGATCTCCAGCCTGAGATACTCCAAGCACCTGACCTGAATTTTCCTCCTCAAGGATATAGCCATTATCATTCTTTACAAAATGCCATTTATATTTATTTCCGTCTATTGAAAGCGGTTGACCTGTAACTGCATTTTCAGCCTCGTATGTACACGTTCCGGTGCGGGTAAATTTCCACACCTCCGCCTGCTCACCAGACCTGTATACAGTTGCTCCCCTTTCTCCCTGAGCAAGATAATTTCCTGTTTCAGCGTTAGTAAGGCTTATATAAAGCTCCTCGCCCATCATTTCAGCAGTAACAGGCGCATAACCCATAAACTCCGGATAATAAAAATCCCTTGCAAGTTCAGCTCTTGGAACAACATACTTCCTGCTGCACACCTCATACTCGGTCGCCCAGAAATATGCCGCATCATATGCACCCTCAGCCGTATCAGGAATACACGTAAGCAGATAGTCATAATAGCCGCTGTAAGCTCCTGTAAGATCATTTTCTATGTATGCAAGCTGACCCTCAAGAGTATCATACCCATATCCGTTCGACTGACAGAAAGACTTCAGATCCTCAAATCTGGAGCCGTTCCACTGCATGAGACCATAGCTTATCTTTCCGTTGGTATCAACGCATGACGCAGTCGGAATAAACGAACTCTCTTTATATATATTTGCCATAAGTCCGCTGGCGGATGCATGATTAAGCCCTAAGTCGTCGGTAAGGAACTGATATACATACACATCGTTTGCAATATCCTGTCCGTAAGCCTCAAACGGCGGTATCATCGAAACTGATAACACAATGCTCACAGGCAGTGATATTATAGTTTTATAACTTAACTTTTTCATATTATATCAATATTCTCCTATTGTTAATCCTATAACAAATATCTGTGCTTATGTTAATAACCCACAGCTTTACTTGGCATAATTATATATCAGTTTGTAACAGTTGTCAATAGCCTTAACCACATTTTCCATTATTTTTCACATTACGCTGACACAATCCTCACCTTTTGGGAAAATGCATGAGCTCAGGCTAATTCAGCAGGAAACTGCCGGCAGGAAGATTTCATAAAAATTTTTTATATCTTATTGCGAATAAGTATTGACAAGTGCTGTGGGTTGTGATATAATATACCATGTAATCAGGGATTACACTAAAATAAATTATAATTTACGGAGGATCACTATTATGAGTAAATATGTATGTTCAATATGCGGCTATGTACACGAAGGCGACAGCGCTCCTGATGCATGTCCTATCTGCAAGGCTCCTGCTGATAAGTTCACTAAGCAGGACGAAACTATGACTTGGGCTGACGACCACGTAGTAGGCGTTGCTCAGGGTGTTGATGAAGATATCATCGCTGGTCTGCGTGAGAATTTCACAGGCGAGTGCACAGAAGTTGGTATGTACCTTGCTATGGCAAGAGTTGCTCACCGTGAGGGTTATCCTGAGATCGGTCTCTACTGGGAAAAGGCTGCCTACGAGGAGGCAGAGCACGCTGCTAAATTTGCAGAGTTGCTTGGCGAAGTTGTAACTTCTTCCACAAAGAAGAATCTGGAAATGCGTGTGGCTGCTGAATCCGGCGCTTGTGCAGGCAAGAAGGCTCTGGCTGCAAAGGCTAAGGCTCTCAATCTGGACGCTATCCACGATACAGTTCATGAAATGGCTAAAGACGAAGCAAGACACGGCAGAGCGTTTGAAGGTCTGCTTAAGAGATACTTCGGTTGATCGTAAGCGTCATATTTGTATATAATAAAACATATGAGCTGTCTATAAACGGACAGCTCTTTTTCATGCCAATCAAAATGAACCTCACTTGACAACAATAGCTGATTATGCTATGATTTTTTTATTAGTCTATATGCATTTTGTAGGAGGGAAAGTATGTCCAAAGAACGCTACACCATACCAGACGCCCTAAGAGGCTTTTCTCTTGTGAGCATGATAATATACCACGCCATATGGGATCTCATATACATATTCGGAATTTCAGTCCCCTGGTATACGTCGCAGGGAGCTTATGTGTGGCAGCAAAGCATATGCTGGACATTTATTATACTGTCGGGCTTCTGCTGGCACTTCGGCAGACATAAGCTGAAACGTGGACTTATAGTTATGGGCTGTTCCGCCGTGATAAGTATAGTTACCCTTCTGATAATGCCGGAAAACGCAGTTCGCTTTGGAGTACTTAGCCTTATTTCCGCCGGTACGCTGCTGCTCATTCCGCTTGATAAATTACTGTCGAAAGTAAACCCGACCGCAGGACTTTTCGTATCCTTTTTATGCTTCTTTTTAACAAGAAACGTTTACTATGGATATATAGGATTTGAAAGCCTTGACCTCATCAAGCTGCCCACTTTCCTCTATAGAAACAGTTTCACTGCATGGCTCGGATTTCCCGGAGCTGATTTCAATTCGACTGACTATTTCCCGATTCTGCCATGGATATTTCTCTATATCTTCGGATATTTCCTCTACAGACTGATGAAAGAAAAGAATATGCTGCCATACCTCTCAGTTGTAAGCATACCACCGCTGGAACTGATCGGCAGACACTCACTTATAATATATATGCTCCATCAGCCTGTGATATATATCATATTGCAGATCGTTTTCATGTTTGTATAATAACAAGTTGTAATTTTATGCTAAAATCATTGCCGCATATACGTAATATCGGTAAAAATATATTATGATAATTATACTTTTATGCTGTTTTCTTCTTGACACAAACCAATCATGATGGTATACTATTTAAGAGGTGTTGAATATGCGTATCGACGAAATCGGATATAATCACAAGCACGACGAAACATTCCATATAGACAGACCCGAAGGCACAGGCGACTGGCTCATGCTCATTATCAAATCACCAGTCCGTTTTAAAATCGAAGACAAGGATATACACGCTCCGGCGTGCTCTTTTATCATATATGAACCCGGATATCCACAGTTTTACTACGCAGATTCAAGTGTTTACTACGACGATTGGCTCCACTTCGTTCCCGACGAAAACGAAATCCAGCTTATGAAGTCGCTGAATATTCCTCTTAATAATCCGGTGTCGGTTTCTGAGGTTACTGATATTTCATCTATCGTCAGAAATATGTGTTTCGAACACTACTCCACCAATAAAAACCGCCGACAATCGGTGGATATGTACTTCCGCCTGCTGCTTTACAAAATGAACGAAAAGACCCTCACCATTTTCAGCTCCATAAAATCAACCGAAAGACCATACTTCCAAAAGCTCCTCTGGATTCGTGAATCCATCTATCGCTGGCCGGGCAGAGATTACTCCATTGACGATATGGCAAGAGAGCTTTCCCTCAGCCGCTCAAGATTCCAGCATATATATACCGACACGTTCGGCATAAGCGTAAACAAGGACATAATAAACAGCCGCATCGAAAAGGCAGCAGAACTGCTCAGAAACTCAGATATGCCCATCACTGAGATAGCCAATATCGTAGGCTACAGCAGTATACAGTACTTCACACGGCAATTCAAAAATGAGCTTGGCATCACTCCTGTCCAGTACAGGATAAATGAAAAATCCACTGGCTCTGAGATAGAATCAGAATAAAAACAAAATCAGCTGTACCTGGTGAGGAATCAGGTACAGCTGATTTTCATAAGTGAGGACTACAGCATTTTTGCGAATTAAAACCAGACGCCACATAATATCTGCAGACGCCCGAATACAAATATGCTTACACATATCTTGCATAACAAGACTATTTCTATTATAATATATTTCCAGACCGCAGGTCAATACACATTCCTGCTAATGTTTTGCATTTTTGTGCTATTTTCGTTTTTTTTACACCTTGCTAAATTTATATAATATTTCAGCAGAGTTTTATATGTTTGATTCTCCGCAGAATTCAAACACATTTTATATGCATCTGAATAAATACACTTCATAAATTTCTCCGTAAGCCTTAAAGTAATTTTATGCTAAGATCATATGACAAGCTTCACATCATAACGTTTCAGCCACTCGTTTAGCTGCACAAAATATGCGATAGTCTGCGGCTTTGCCATAAGCTGACCATACCACTGCACCTGTTCGCTGCCGCTTAGGAGCTCCTCCAATCTTGACTTTTTCACCAGCTTCAGAAGCGGTGCGTCCGGCTGGGATATTATGCTCCGCAGCATTCTCGACACTGCAAGGAAATACGCCGGATTATGCGTCTTTGGATAGGGGCTTTTCTTTCGCCAGAGTATATTCTCCGGCAGATAGTCCTTCATAGCCTCACGAAGAAGGCCCTTTTCGTATCCTCGGTAGTCCTTGTATTCCCACGGAACATTATAAAGATACTGAGCTATCCTGTGGTCGCAGAACGGAACACGCACCTCCAGAGAGCTGTACATACTCATTCTGTCTTTCCTGTCAAGGAGATTCTGCATGAACCAGTCCATATTGAGCAGCATCATCTCTCTCGTCCTGCTGTCGGCTGCATTTTCCCCAGGAAGCTTTTCAGCCTGTGATATCGTATACCTGTAGGCTGCATCAACATAAGCCTTTCCGTCAATAATCTCACTTAGCTCATCAGTCAGGAACGACTGCCTATATGAGGTGCTCTGCGCCCATGGAAATCCCTCGCTCATGCGTATAGTTTCATCTCTGTACCAGGGATATCCGCCGAATATTTCATCCGCACATTCGCCGGAGAGTGCAACTGTAACTGATCTTTTTATATCACGGCAGAAAAGCAGCAGTGAGCTGTCCACATCAGCCATTCCCGGAAGAGCCCTTGCCTCCATAGCCGGGATAAGTGCGCCTGCAAGCTCAGGTATGTCAAGAACTGTAACATGGCTTTTGCTTCTGAGATATTCAGCCATACTTCCTATAAACTCTGTATCGCTGGTAGGCTGAAACTTGCTTTTATGAAAATACCTGTCATTGCTCTTATAGTCAAGTGAAAAAGTTGAAAGCTGCCTGCCCTCCTCTGCAAAGGTGCGTGACGCCACTGAGGAGATTATACTTGAATCAAGTCCTCCAGACAGAAATGTTCCCACGGGTACATCAGATACAAGCTGCCTTGTAACAGCATCCTCCACCAGAAATCTGACGTGCTCTGCTGTCTGAGTTATATTTTCAGTGTGGGGGAACGCCCTTAGTTTCCAATAGTTTTTTTTACTTAGACCTGTTCTGTCGTAACACGCCTGTTCTGCACGTTTCAGCTCACAGACCGTCCTGAAAACTCCACAGCCTGGAGTTCTTCCGGGCATCATCAGTATAAGCTCGGAAAGACCCTTCCTATCGATCTCATGAGGAACAGCCGGGTGCTGCATAAGGGAATTTATATCCGAGGCAAAAACAAATCCCTCCTGAGTCTCCGCATAAAAAAGAGGCTTGACACCCATTCTGTCACGGGCAAGCCACAGCCTTTCTTTTTTATGTTCCCATATGGCAAAAGCATATATACCGTTGAAGCCCTCCAGACATCTTTCGCCCAGAAGAATATAGCTCCAGAGAAGCACCTCGGTATCGCAGCTTGTTTTGAAAACCGCACCAAGGCTCATAAGCTCACGTCTCAGCTCCTTTGTATTATACAGCTCTCCGTTGTATACTATAGTATACGTTTCATCTCCATAATTTATAGTCATAGGCTGTCTGCCATTTTGAGGATCTATGACAGACAGCCGTCTGTGCGCCATGATGCAGTGCTCTTCCGTATCGAACACACCCTCCTGGTCGGGACCTCTCCGGAGAAGTGCATTCTGCATCCCCAGAAGGATCTTCCGCTCACGTCTAATATCCTGTTCAAACCCTACAATACCGCAAATTCCGCACATATAAAAATCCTCCTGCCATACGATATTTATACAATACAGTATAGTATATGCAGATTTTCTCAGAATGTGCACATTTTTCTCAGGAAAGCATTGCTATTATCTCCTCAGCAGTTGCCTCACGGGTACGTCTTGTATCCATGGAGTGCTTTTCGATATAGCGGTGAGCCTCCTGCTCGGTCATTGAGTTCTTTTCAATAAGAAGGCACTTTGCACGTGAGACAGCCCTCATCTCACTGAGCTTTCTCTGAAGACAGTAATTCTCCTCTTTGATATGCTGTATCCTGCTCCTTACAGCAAGTCCGGAGCTTATTGCCTGATGGAATGCCATCTTGTGAATGGGCTTTGAAACTACGGTTACGCCATATCTTATAGTACGGTTGGTCATATCATCAGCAGCGTCCGCACGGCACAGCAGTATAATACCTGCACTGGTGGCATCGCTGAGCTGTCCGGCAAGCATATCTCCCGGCTCATCTGGAAGCGGCATATTTACAAGTATAAGATCAAAAACGTCCCTGCCGGTACATCGTCTTGCCTCTCCTCCGCTGCCTGCTGTGCAAATATCGCTGAATCCGCACTGACGCAGAAACGAAATAGCAGCAGTTGATATATCAGTTCCGGCTGTCACAAGTAACGCTCGTTTGCCCTGCACGCCAATCACTCCTTTCATGCAAGACCATTTACGCTTTGTGATGACTCATTTTTCTGATAAAATTCCTTGTGCATACAGCCGGCACACAGCGAGCTGTAAATTCACTTTCGCTGGTAAGTCTAAAAGCCTCTTCCAAAGTCACGGGCAAAGCCGGCGTGTGATTCAAGCCTGATATCTCGCCATTTTCAATCCCCTCCAGACCTGCTTCAAGAAGAAGCTGTATCGTAAGATACGGATTGCAGCACGCATCGGCAGAACAAACCTCCAACTCCGGCTCACAGCCCGGCAGCTCAAATTGTTTGAGTGGTGCAAGATTTCCGTTTCTCCTCATAACATCGAGACGGCAGAATGAATTCTCCGTTGGATTCATGAATGATGTAAATTCCGGCATACGCTTTGCAACTCCTGCGGCAAAGCACTTGCCCAGTTCATTGTCCTTTGTAAACAGCGGAACTCCATCCTTTTTAATGCTGATGTATATCTTCAGGGCACTGCCTATCTCATCAGGCAGAGGCTTTGGTATGAACGAGGCATACAGCCCATGCGCTGCCGCTATGGTTTCTACAACAGTCTTGTAGTGCATCATATTATCAGCAGCAGTGAGCGGATCGCTGCTTGCAAAATCAATCTCATTCTGTCCAGGACCAGACTTATGGCATGAGGATATCGGACGAAGACCCATCTCCTCAAGAGCCAGACATATTTCACGTCGTGCATCCTCACACTTATCAAGAGGCGCTATATCAAGATATCCTCCGTTATCATAGGGTATCTTTGTAGGATTGCCCTCCAGATCCATTTTAAACAGATAAAACTCACAGCGTGTGCTGACTTCGCACTGATATCCCATTGATTTAAGCTTTTCCACAGTATTCCTGAGATTGCGTCTCAGGTCTCCCTCGTACGGCGTACCGTCTGTACAATAGAGATTACACAAAAAGCGTACAACCCTTCCTGACTGAGGTCTCCACGGAAGAACCGACAGCGAACCTGTATCAGGTTTCAGCATAAGTATATCCGGTATCTCCTCCAGCATATCAGACGTATAAAACGGTATGCCATATTCTACAGCTCTGGAAAGCTCTCCCGGCATAATGGCTATGTTTTTCATATTTCCTGTGGTGTCGCAAAATGACATTCTGATAAATTTTATATCATTATCCTCAATAAATCCCTGAGTGTCGTCTGCTGAAAAATACATTTCAATTCTCCTTCTTATATTTATATAAGTTTTGTCGGCTCAAAAAAGCTGCTGCATCCATCAGGAGCAGCAGCCTAAGCACTATTACGGAATGATAAGCACCGGAATACCTACCTCGATCGCATTGAACAGATCCGCAGCGAAATCCGGCGGCAGATTAATACAGCCATGAGAACCATTATACATATAGATATCTCCGCCGTATGCTGAACGGTTAAGGTCGTGGAGACCTACGCCGCACCAGGAAACATTCATCCAGTAAGATACAGGCGCTGAGTAACCCTCACCCTCAAGATTTCTGTCTCGCTCTTTTGTCCACACCTGAAATACACCTGTTGGAGTAGCTCGATCCGGATTGGTTTGAGTACCTGTTACACAATCAGAATCCATAACCATTTGGCCGTCTTTATACAGCCATACGTGCTGATTGGTGATATCTACCTCAATATATGTATCGCCGATATCATCTATTCCACGGCAGTAGCCTTCCTGACTATATACCGGCTCGACTGTACAGCTTTCACCGGTCTTTATAAGCTCAATGAGAGCTGCTGTAGTCTCAGATACATCAGTTTTCCACCCGTAAATTCCCTGTGCACCTAAAGGCAGCTCGATCGTTCCCTGAAGTGTGGAATTGAATGTACGTGTATAGCCTGCAACATATGTATCGTACTTATCCGCAAGATTAGCCTGTACCCAAGCCTTTGCTGCATTTTCATCAACAGTTACATTTCCGTCAGCGTCTGAAGATACCCATTCTACAATAGTAGAGGCTTCAAGCACTTCCTGACGATCCTCAAAATCATATGTGATAGTAAGTCCCATAAGAGCATTTGCCTCTTCACACGCAGACTGCAGACTCACCGCAGTAACTTCAGCAGTAAGATAACAATCACAAGCATTGAGTTCAATAGTTGTGTTGCCGCCTCGAACCTGCTCCAGAGCATATTCAACAAGAACATCAACATCTATCATATCGCCATCGTCCTCAGGTATGACAACGTATGTGCCATCGCTCTGCTTCTGGAGATATGCATCGGTTGGAGGTGCAGTGCCCCATGTATACGAGCCAATAAGCTGAGCCAGCTCATCCTCATCGTAGGTATTTATAAGTCTTGTCTCATACTCCGACTTGCTAAAAAGACTGACAAACCAAAGCATAGCACTCCTTGAGGCAGCTTCTTCAAAAGCCTCATCGTTTTCAAGCGAAACAGCAGAACCGAACTCTTCGCCATTGAAATGAACTTCATCACCATTTTTCTTTATGAAAGTAAGTCCTTGAACATTGCCCTCATGAATAACGGCTTCCTTTGCCTCGTCCATAGTCATGCCGCTTATATCAACGCCGTTCATATATGTATTGGGAAGAAAACCATTGCTGCAAACAAGCATACCTATAACATACGCAATAATAAGCAGCATAATAACTGCAAATACTATTATTATACCAGCTCTGCCCTTTCTGTCGGCAGCTGCCTGCTGCTGCTGATAATTGATGTTCTGTCGGTAGTCCCTTGGTATTTCGTAATCATATGCGTCGTCCTGACGTCTGCGCCGCTGAGGAGATGACTGACGCTGCACATAGCGCTGAGCCTCTGCTGCTGTAGAAGAAGGAGCTGATGTTCTTCTGGAGGAACGGGGTTCGCTGTCCATATAACTTATAGACTCCTTGATACGGCGCATCTTTTCCACCTTATCGTCCGAAGCCGGAGCTGATGCAGCTTTTCCTGCCGGCTTTGATGTACGCTTTTTAACTGCTGTTGAAGCAGCCGGTCGGCCTGAAAGCTGAGATACGCTTTTGTTGCTTGAAGCTTTGCGCTGCTGCGGCTGAGACGACTTTTTCTGTCCGCCTGAAAGAGAGCGCTCCATCTGGCGGTGGAGTTCCTCCATACTCATTTTCTGCGGCGCAGCAGCGGAACTACGCTGACCTGTCTTGGGATTTCTGCTTTCGTTCAAAAAAATCATCCTTTCTCACATCTATTCTATTATCCGTTCAGTTTTATACCGATCGGCACATCTTCTCAGGATTTACCTATTCATTATATAATACACGTTTCATTTTGTCAACCATTTTCGACAACTAAACTGTATTGATTTCATTATGTAACCGTATTGTTTCCATTTCGTTTACCTATCCCACGCAAACAAAGTGCAAGTGTATCAAATTAAAAACTGTTTTTTTGTGTACAGTGCATAAATGTGGGACAAATCTTTGGTGAATGTTGCAATTGACAAATTGTACATAAAAGTATTATAATTACAGATGGGTAGATTTGGCATTGAGGAGTGCTTTCATATATCTGCCTTAAAAATATAATCAATTGGTTTTATTGTAGGAGGTATTACCAATGGAAATCAAGAATTTCAAAAAAACGCTTGCTGCTATATTGTCAGTAAGCACACTGGCATCAAGCCTTGCCGCAACAGTAGTTAGTGCTTATGATGCCTCATCTGTTGATTCTGTCAACATGACCATGCCTTTGACAACTGCAGGTACAGTTTCAATCGTTGCTTCGTCCGGTTACGAAGAAGGCGCATATGTAATCTGGGCTCCGGTAAGCGATGCCGACGGCTATAATGTTTACTGCGACGGCGTTCAACTCGATTCCAGTCTCATCCGTCAGTATTCCGACGGTTCTTTCCGTGCTGACGCTGTAGGCATAAAGGCTGGCAGCCACACTCTGAAGATAGTCCCCACAAGCGGCGGCTCTGAAATAAGCTCAGCTGCTAATGAAGCAACCGTAACCTCTGTTGCACATGACAGATCCGGTTTCGCTTTTGAAAATGGTAAGTCTGCTGTAGGTGCATACAACGAAGACGGTACTCTCAAATCCGGCGCAGTTGTTGTTTATGTAACTGATGAAAACAAGAATTCTGTATCAGCTAATATCGGAGGAACAACAGCTACAGGTCTACAGGGTATTCTCGACGCTGCTCAGGATAGCTCAGTTCCTGTTGTTGTAAGAATAATTGGCAACATAACCGACCCATCTACTTTGGATAAAGGTGATATTCTCGTTGATGATGTTACCTGTGGTCTTACCATCGAAGGTATCGGCAGCGACGCTACTCTCAACGGCTTTGGTCTGCGTATCAAGAACAGTTCTTACGTTGAGGTAAGAAACCTGGGATTCATGAACTGCGACAGTACTGAAGGCGACTGCTGCGGTCTCCAGCAGGCAAATACATACTGCTGGGTACATAACTGCGACTTCTTCTATGGCGAACCCGGCTCCGATGCTGACCAGGTAAAGGGCGATGGTTCTCTTGATACAAAGAAATCCCAGTATATCACCCATTCCTATAACCACTTCTGGGATAGCGGAAAATGCAACCTCCAGGGTGCAAATTCCAGCGATACTTCAAATTACATCACATATCACCATAACTGGTACGATCACTCCGACTCACGTCACCCAAGAGTAAGAGTGGCTACAGTTCATGTTTATAATAACTACTACGATGGCAATGCTAAGTACGGCATTGGCTCTACAACTGATTCTGACGTTTTCGTTGAAAATAACTACTTTAGAAACTGCTCCAAGCCTATGATTATCTCTACACAGGGTTCGGATACTGATGAAACACTGTCAGGTGAAACCGGCGGTATGATAAAGGCTTATGGCAACTACATCGACGGCGCTGATTCATACATCACCTACGAAGGTAACAGCTCAAGCTTCGACTGCTATGAGGCATCTTCAAAGACCGAGCAGGTGCCTGAAAGCGTAAAGGCAGCAAGCGGCGGCGCTACATATAATAACTTTGATACTGCAAGCACCATGTACAGCTACGATCTCGACGCTGCAGCAGATGTTCCCGGCATTCTGGCAACATACGCTGGTCGTGTTGACGGCGGCGACTTCAAGTGGGAATTCGACGATGCTACTGAAGATGATAACTCCGATGTTATTGCAGAGTTGAAGTCAGCACTGCTTTCATACGACGATTCAATCGTTGCTATCGGCAGCGGCTTTGAGAACATCAGCGGAGATATCACTACACCCTCTACAACTACTTCCACAACAGGTCAGCAGGGTCAGACCACAACTACTAACGGCGGAAGCGTTTCCACCGGCGGCTACGCTCACAACTTCACAGAAAACGGAACTACAAGCTCCTTCTATAGCATAACAGGTAATCTGTCCACCTCCAAAGGCACTGTTACATACAACGGTATGACTCTCACTCAGTGCCTGAAGATTGAAACCTCTACATCTATCAGCTTTAATGCTGGTTCTGCCGGCAAACTAACCATGGTATTCCTGGAGCCTGAGGCAACTATTAAGGTTGACGGCACTAAGTATGTAGCAAGTGGCGACAGAATCATCTCTGTTGATCTTTCTGCCGGTGCTCACACTATAACAAAGGCTAACACAGCTAATATGTACTATATGGTATTCTCTGGCGAAGGCGGCTCTGTTGTTACAACTACTGCATCAAGTACTACTCAGGGCAGCAACACAACTACTGCTTCTACAACCAAGACTTCCGGCTCCTCCACAACAAATCAGGTATCCGGCGATCTTGAGGTTGTAAGCTCCGGCGGCTGGAACGAAATGATGTATCTGGTAGTATCCGGTATATCCGACTCCGACGTAACTGCTGTTTCCTACAGCGGCCCTGTAACAGGTTCACTCTCCGGCGAAGACTTCCAGTATCTGGTAAGAGACGTTTCTAACGGCACACGTGTTGATATCACTGGTCTGACTGCCGGTGTATACTCTATCACTATGCAAACTACAAAGGGAGATGTAACAGTTTCTAACATCGGCGTAAGCGAACAGGATCGTTCCGGTTATGCTCACTTCAACTACACTTCTGGCGTAGGCGCATATAATGATGACGGTACTCTAAAGGATAACGCTATTGTACTCTATGTGACAAATGAAAATAAGGACACTGTAACAGTTACATCCAAGGACGGCACATCAGTTTCCGGTATAGGCCATATCCTCAATTCCGCTGGTAAGGACGCAGGCTCCGGCACAACCTCTAAGGGCGGTATTGCAAACAACAATAACAACATCATACAGAAGCTTGCTGAAGACGGCACTCCACTGGTAGTAAGAATCATCGGCAACGTTGAAGCACCTGCCGGCCTTACAGCTTATGACTCTGTAGACTACGGCGGTTCTGTTGGTGACAACGGCTTTATGGCAAGAATGCAGTCCGGTAAGGACGTTACAATTGAAGGTATCGGTACTGACGCTACTATCAATGGCTGGGGTATCCACTTCATCGCACAGTCCTCTGCTCCTGAGCTTGGCAAGAGCTTTGAAGTAAGAAATATCGCATTCAGAAACGTTCCTGAAGACTGCCTCGGTATGGAAGGCGTCCAGGAGGATACAACCCTGACAGCTGCTGTTGAAAGATGCTGGATCCATAACTGTGAGTTCTATGCTCCTACTATTGCAAATCCTGCTGAATCCGACAAGGACGGCGGCGATGGCGCTTGCGACTTCAAGCGCGGTCAGTACTTCACAAACAGCTACTGCTACTATGAAGGCTATCACAAAACTAACCTGGTAGGTTCTTCCGACTCCAGTCTCCAGTATCACCTCACATATCACCACAACTACTGGAAGGACTGCGAATCCCGTGGACCTCTGGCTCGTCAGGCAGACATCCATATGTACAACAACGTATTTGAAGGTCAGACCAGCTACTGCATGAACCCAAGAGCTAATGCTTATATCTTCTCTGAATACAACTACTTCCTCAATTCCAAGGATCCTATGGAGATCAAGCTGGGCGCTATCAAGAGCTACAACGACGTATTTGAAAACTGCAAGGGTAATATGCAGGGTACTATCGTAAGCAGCAAGGATGAAGTTGTTTCCTGCGATTGTCTGTATGCAAGCTTTGAGCTTGATCCCTCTATCAGCTACGTTGCTTCCAACGACTACCTGCTCCATACTGACGTTTATGAACTGAAGAGCATCTTTGAGACTGACGGTGGCTGCATGGATGAAACGAGCCTCTCCGGTGATGTTGAACCGGGCACAACTACTTCGCCCATAGATACAACAACTACTACAACTACAACAACTACTACCACTGCTACTACTTCTTCTACTTCTTCCAATACAACTTCAAGCACTACAAATACAACCGGATCTGTTTCCAATACAACTTCAAGCACTACTAACACAACTTTAACCGTTTCCAGTACAACTACAAGCAAAACAACAGTATCAACAAGTACCATCCAAGTCATTCCAGCTTCTAAATACGGCGACGTCAACCTTGATGAAGTTACATCAATGGTAGACCTCGTATACATCAACAAGTATCTTGCTAAGGTTATTACTCTCAACAACCAGCAACTCGCAAATTCTGAGTGCGTAACAGACGGCACTATAAATGGCAGCGATGCTCAGGCTCTCCTGAAGTTCCTCGTTCTTGCTATTGATTCACTGCCTATCAATGCATAATTCAATATGATAAATTGCGGCTGTACCGGTTTTCGGTACAGCCGCTTTTTTTACGATGATGAACCTATCTTCTGGATAGTTATTATAGTGTTGCCTATTACTGCATTGCCGTCCTGAGATTCAACGGTAAACTCAGTTCCAGCCTCAGCTGTTATTGGAACTGAAAATGAAACGCTCTGTGCTGTGAAACTGGTATCAAGAACTGTAAGAACCGTAGCTCCGGGAACTGGCTCACCGTTTGCCTGTAGTGCAAACGACGCTGTAAGCGGTATATCAGTGCCAGTTGCCGGATTTACTGTTGCTGTAAAATATACCATATAAACGCCATCGGTGTTAACTGTAAACGTTGTGTTATCAGCTTCCTTTGTAACATCGTCTCCGTAATCCTCAGTCGTTATCGGAAATGTCACTTCTGCATCTGTTGCGACCTGTTGTTCATCGGGATTTATTGCGCTCAAAAGTGATGGCGTTACATCTGTAGCAGCTGGACCTGTAGCTCCCGTTGCACCTGTAGCTCCGGTTGCTCCGGTAGCACCTGTTGCACCTGTCACGCCTGTCGCACCTGTAGCTCCCGTTGCGCCGGTTGCACCTGTTGCGCCGGTTGCACCTGTCACACCTGTCACACCTGTTACACCTGTAGAACCTGTAGCTCCTGTTGCTCCCGTTGCGCCGGTGGCACCTGTTGCGCCGGTTGCTCCGGTGGCACCTGTTGCTCCGGTGGCACCTGTTGCCCCCTTAGGACCTGTAGCTCCGGTAGGCCCCTCAAAACAGCAAGTGCTTCCACTGCATGGACAATGCGGATGCGGTTCATAATTGCTTGCCATAAGCATTCTCCTTTCCCCGGCATTATTCATTATGCCGGATTTTTCTGAAATATTGTTCGTTGTACACACACGCCGGATGGTTTGGACGTTCCTCCATTGCCTTTTTATGCCAGTAGTATGCTTCCTCACGTTGTCCCATTCTGTCATAGCAAAGACACAGCTGCACTGCCGGCAGAAAACCACTCAGCTCCGGACGCACAAACACCTGTGATGACCCCGCAGCTCCGGAGTCTATCGCAGCCCTGTACCATACCGCAGCACCTTTATAATCATTCACCCTTAGTCTTATCTCACCCAGACGGCAGCATATCTCAGGTGTAGGTCCACCGTACACAAGACTTTCTGCCGCCGCACTGTCCGCCTGCAAGGTGTTGCCTAATGCCATATAGCAGTCGCTCATGCGCAAGCACGCTTCCTGACAGTCCGGCTGCCATCTGTCGCTTCTCCCGAGATATTCACGGAATACTCCTATTGCAGCTTTATATGCCCTGTTATCAGCAAGTTCTCTGCCGTAGTAGTAAAGCTCTCTTGCGGAAAACTCATGACCATTTGCTTTAAGCTTCTGGTATATCCTTAGATTGCGGCTGCCGCTGCCTTCACCGTTTTTTCTGTGGGAGACTGCCGCATCACCGTAGATTATATCCCCATAAGGAACGATACACTCGTGCACCGCACCCACCCACTTAAATCCCCTTTCCCGACGAAGCAGCCTCTCCCTGTAAAACACAAGTGTAGGCACTCCATCTGAATCAAAGCCCGCCTTGTAAGGAAGCATAACAACGTCGGCACTAAGCCCTTCTTTCAGCCTGAGAAAACGCTCACGGTTCTCTCCCTCGATAACATCATCTGCGTCGAGCCACAGCTGATAGTCACACTCCGCCTTTGAAAAGGCAAAGTTGCGGGCTGCTGAAAAATCATCGGTCCACGGAAAATCATAAATCCTTGCTCCATATGCTTCTGCCACTGCTTTTGTATTATCTGAGGATCCGGTATCGACAACAACAATCTCATCGGCAATTTCTTTCACTGATTCAAGACATCTGCCCAGCACATCTTCCTCGTTCCGCACTATCATACACAGACTTACCGACGCCATAGCTATGCTCCTTTCTTCATGCAGGCTTACTTTCAGTTTATGCTGCTTTCCCGGATTCGTGAATTGATATGACAGATGAGGAATCTGCAAAGCTGCGTCTTTTACCATAATGACTGTCGATGAAACCGGACTCCCTCTGTTTGTGGGTATTGTTAACGATCCGGCTTGACTTTAAAATTATCCATAAAAAAACAGGCAGCTGATTTTCACAGCTGCCTGCTTCATATTTATTCTTATGCTATCTCGTGGAGCATACGGTTCAGCGCACTGAGCAGCGCCTTGATAGACGATGTCGCAATATCAGAATGAATACCAACACCCCAATATGTTCTGCCGTCTCGCTCGATGCCAACATAGGATACTGCACTTGCTGTAGCCGCTACCTCAAGAGCGTGTTCGGTGTATGTAGTCAGCACAAACTCCACTCCGATATGAGCCTTCAGTGCATTGTGTACAGCATTGAGTCTGCCGTTGCCTATGCCCTGCACCACCTGAGTATCACCATTATGGTTTACTGTTACAGCAGCCTCGATGATGCCGCCATCCTTCTGCACGTAGTGTATCTCAGGTACAGATACGATATCATCTATGTTTACATAAGTCTCCATGAATATCTTCAGCACTTCTTCAGGCTGAAGCTCCTTATGTGCTCTGTCGGAGACACCCTTTACCAGATAGCCGAAAGATTCTCTCATTTTTGCAGGGATATCATAGCCATACTTAGTCTCCATCAGATAGCCGATGCCGCCCTTGCCGGACTGGCTGTTGATACGGATAACATCAGCCTCATATTCTCTGCCGACGTCTGTCGGGTCGATGGGCAGATATGGCACTGTCCAGTGTTCACGCTTCTCTGCCTCTCTCCACTTCATGCCCTTTGCAATAGCGTCCTGATGTGAACCGCTGAACGCTGCAAATACAAGCTGTCCGCTGTACGGTGAACGCTCATATACACGCATACGTGTAACACGCTCGTAAACCTTTGTTATCTCCGGCAGATTGGAGAAATCCAGTCCCGGCTCAACACCCTGTGAATACATATTCAGTGCCAATGTTATAATGTCAACATTACCTGTTCTCTCGCCATTTCCGAAGAGTGTGCCCTCGATCCTGTCGCCGCCTGCCAGCAGTCCCATTTCACTGTCTGCTACAGCGCAGCCTCTGTCGTTGTGCGGGTGGAGTGAGATTATAACGTTCTCCCTGCGGTTGAGGTGGTCGTTCATATACTCAACCTGGTTTGCGTATACGTGAGGCATTGAATGAGATACTGTTACAGGCAGGTTGATTATAACCTTGTCATCCTCAGTAGGCTCCCATATATCAATTACCCTATTGCATATCTCCAGCGCAAATTCAGGCTCTGTACCTGTAAAGCTCTCGGGAGAATATTCAAATGTGAAGTGCCCCTCGGTCTTGGCACGGTACTCCTTGCACATATTAGCACCAGCCTCAGCTATAGCTATTATCTCCTCCTTGCTGCGCTTGAACACCTGCTCACGCTGTGCCAGTGATGTTGAGTTATAGAGGTGTACTATAGCATGCTTTGCGCCCTTGAGAGCCTCAAATGTCTTTGCAATAATATGCTCTCTTGCCTGTGTGAGTACCTGGATAGTAACGTCGTCCGGGATCATATCCTGCTCGATAAGCGTACGGCAGAAGTCATACTCCGTATCAGACGCAGCCGGAAAACCAATCTCGATCTCCTTAAAGCCTATTTTAACCAGAACCTTGAAAAATTCCAGCTTTTCCTCCAGACTCATTGGTGTGATAAGAGCCTGATTGCCGTCTCTCAGGTCAACGCTGCACCAGACAGGCGCCTTTTCAATATAGTTCTTGCTTGCCCATCTCATAGGCGGATTTTCTACTGGGAAGAACTGTCTTGTGTACTTGTTTACGTTTTTCATATCAACCATTCCTTTCAATAAACCGAATGTGAACACGCAATAAAAAAAGCCTCTTCTATGCCAGATATAGCATAAAAGAGACGAAGATTTGCTTTCTCCGTGGTACCACTCTTCTTGACGAGAACCGTCCACTCAGTCACATCCTATAATGCGCTTCTCTGTAACGGGAGAAACCCGTTGCCGCCTACTTTAAAATTTCAGCTGCAAGGCTCAGGGAGGAGTTATCCTGCTTCTACCGTACTGTCTCACACCAAACAACAGCTCTCTGACACGGCTGGAAACATCTTTTTTCCCGTCTTTGCCTTTTACAATAATTCCGGAGCAGCTATTCCTACACCACTCCCTTTCCTATAATTTTATCTGATTATTTGTGATTTGTCAAGACCTTTAGACCATTTTTTTCATTTTTTTAATTTATGTCCGGCTTTTCTTTAAATATTGTAATAAGATGTATCTCATATTGACAAATTGTAAAAACAAACGTGTGCACCTTGCAATCAGCAAGTTAAAGTGATATACTAAATATTAGGTATTTTTCGGGTATGCTTTATCTGCCGGTCAGTCAGACTATGCCCGATCACACATCAATTACATAAGGGTGAAAAATAATGAAGTTAAAAGGCGCACAAATCATTATCGAGACCCTGATCGAACAGGGTGCAAAAACTGTATTTGGCTATCCCGGCGGTCAGGTCATTGATATATATGATGCACTTTATCTTGCTAAAGACAGAATTAACCATATAATCACCGCTCATGAGCAGGGCGCATCCCATGCGGCTGACGGCTTCGCACGTGCAAGCGGTGAGGTAGGCGTTGTTATTGCAACATCAGGTCCTGGTGCTACAAATCTGGTAACAGGCATTGCTACTGCTTATCTTGACTCAGTTCCGCTTGTAGCTATCACCGGCAACGTCCCCAACTCTCTCATCGGCAGAGACAGCTTCCAGGAAGTTGATATAACCGGCGTTACCCTGCCCATAACAAAACACAATTTCTTTGTAAGGAATATCGAAGAACTTGCACCTACTATCCGTGAGGCGTTCCGAATTGCAAAATCCGGCAGACCAGGCCCTGTTCTGGTAGACATCCCCAAAGACGTACAGCAGGCTATATATGAATATGAGGCTGCTCCCGTCGTTGAAAAAGATCCTATACCGGAAGTCGACATGGACGCTGTTGCAGAGGCTGCTAAGATGATCAATGCTTCTGAAAAACCATACATCTATATCGGCGGCGGCGCTATCACTGATAATGCAGGCAGCGAAATCGCTGCTCTTGCTGATAAGATCGATGCTCCTATCGGCTGCACTATGATGGGTATATCCGCAGTTCCCACCAGCAACCCAAGATGGCTCGGCATGGAGGGTATGCACGGTCATTACGCTTCATCTATCGCTCAAAACGAGGCTGACCTTATTATTACTGCCGGCTGCCGTTTCAGCGACAGAGGTACTGGCAATGTGTCTAAGTATGCAAGAAACGCCAAGATAATCCATATTGATATAGACGCATCTGAGCTAAACAAGAATATAAAGGCAAATCTCGGTCTTACAGGCTCTATAAAGAAGGTTTTTGCAGCTCTGTGTGATGCTGTTGAGGAGAGAAAGCTCCCTCAGTGGAACGCTCGCATTGATGAACTGAAGGCCTATACCGAAGATCTGGAGCGGCAGGGTGATGTGATAACTCCTTTTACTGCCATCGACGCTATCATGGAGACTGCTGAAAATGCAGGCGAAGATATTATCGTAGCTACAGACGTAGGACAGCACCAGATGTGGGCTGCTCAGCGTTTTGATTTCAAGACTCCACGTACATTTATCTCAAGCGGCGGCCTTGGAACTATGGGCTTTGGTATGGGCGCTGCTATAGGCGCATCTACCGCCACCGGCAAGAAAACTGTACTTATCACAGGCGACGGCAGCTTTGGCATGAATCTAAATGAACTGGCTACTGCTGTTACAAATCAGTCCCCTGTTGTGATATTCGTTATGAACAACGGCGTACTGGGCATGGTTCGTCAGTGGCAGACTCTGTTCTTTGACAAACACTATTCAAACACAACTCTCCAGAGAAAAACAGATTTTATAAAGGTCGCTGAGGCTTTTGGACTTCCTGCGTTCCGTGTAGGAAATATTCCCGGTCTCACTTGCTCAAGCAACTGCGGCGACTGCTCCAATATGGACAGCTGCATTGGTACTCTCGACGAGCTTAAGGCTGTGCTGAAAAAGGCTTTTGAGGTTAAGGGGCCCGTACTTATTGACTGCACTATCGACTGCGACGCCTTTGTACTTCCTATGCTCCCGCCCGGCGGCTCTATTGACGATATCATCGTAGATCCCACATCTAATGACTAAGAGGTGAACATTATGGAAAACTTTGTAATTTCAATTCTGGTTACCAACCGCTCCGGTGTGCTGACTCGTGTTTCCAGTATGTTCACACGCCGCGGCTTCAATATCGACACCCTAACTGTTGGCGAAACTGAATCACCTGAATTCTCACGCATTACCGTAACTCACCGAGGCGATAAGGCTGTCTGCGAGCAGATAGTAAAGCAGCTTGAAAAGATGTATGACGTTCAGAAGGTGCAGGTAATGCAGCGTGATACTACAGTTGCACGTGAGCTGCTCCTCATAAAGGTAAAGCACTTCTCAGAGCAGCGTCAGGACATTATGTCTATTGCGGATGTTTTCCGTGCAAAGATCATTGATTTTTCACAGCAGGCTCTGGTTATCGAGCTTCAGGGTGCAACATCCAAGATTAACGCTTTTATTGAGCTTCTCAAACCCTACGGCATTCTCGAAATGTGCCGCACCGGTCTTGTGGCTCTTGAAAGAGGCGGCAATTGTCTTAAAGACTAACCGCCCGTAATCTATATATTCAAAATTCATTTTAAAGGAGTTTTTTATCATGGAAAACACTGCAAAGGTTTTTTATCAGGAAGACTGCGACCTGTCTCTGTTGTATGGCAAGACCATCGCCGTAATCGGCTACGGCAGCCAGGGTCATGCTCACGCCCTCAACGCTAAGGAATCTCTTGACGACAAGGGTAGAGTTATCATTGGTCTCTACGAGGGAAGCAAGTCCTGGGACAAGGCTGTTAAGCAGGGCTTTGAGGTTTACACTGCCGCTGAAGCTGCTAAGCAGGCTGATATAATCATGATTCTCATCAACGACGAAAAGCAGGCTGCTATGTATAAGAGAGACATTGCTCCTAATTTGGAAGCAGGCAATATGCTGATGTTCGCTCACGGCTTTGCTATTCACTTCGGTCAGATAGTTCCTCCGGCTGACGTTGACGTTACAATGATCGCTCCTAAGGGACCGGGTCACACTGTAAGAAGTGAATACCAGGCCGGCAAAGGTGTTCCCTGTCTGGTTGCTGTTGCTCAGGACGCTACCGGCAAGGCAAAGGACATGGCTCTGGCTTATGGTCTGGCTATCGGCGGCGCAAGAGCTGGTATACTGGAGACTACTTTCAGAACAGAAACTGAAACCGACCTGTTCGGTGAACAGGCTGTTCTCTGCGGCGGCGTTTGCGCTCTTATGCAGGCTGGCTACGAAACTCTGGTTGAGGCTGGCTACGACCCCAGAAACGCTTACTTTGAGTGCATCCACGAGATGAAGCTCATCGTTGACCTTATCTACCAGAGCGGTTTTGCTGGTATGCGTTACTCCATCTCCAACACCGCTGAATACGGTGACTACATCACAGGTCCTAAGATCATCACCGATGAAACAAAGAAGACAATGAAGAAAATCCTGAAGGATATCCAGGACGGTACTTTCGCTAAGGACTTCCTGCTGGATATGTCTGAAGCTGGCGGTCAGGCGCACTTCCGTGCTATGAGAAAGCTTGCTGCTGAACATCCTTCCGAGAAGATCGGCGAGGAAATCAGAAAGCTCTATAGCTGGAACAACGAAGAGGATAAGTTCATCAACAACTGATCTCTTTGCAGAATAAAATTTCATAAAATATCCGTTTGCATTGTGTGATCGGACTGTACTTGCTGCTTTCCCGATTTTTATGGAAAAGCAGCATTTCTTTTACTTACTCAACTCCTTTGAAAATAGATTTGAAAGTATAATAAATTGAGGTGAAAATATGAGCAGTAATTTCTATTGTGACGGCGTTGACATGGCGCCTCAGCGTTCACTGCTGAATGCCCTTGGTATGACTAAGGAGGAAATGCAGCGACCTATGGTTGGTATCGTTTCCTCATATAATGAGATAGTTCCCGGACATATGAATATCGACAAAATCGTTGAGGCTGTAAAGCTGGGCGTTGCTATGGCTGGCGGTACTCCTGTTGTGTTCCCGGCAATTGCAGTCTGCGATGGCATTGCTATGGGTCATGTGGGCATGAAATATTCTCTTGTTACACGTGACCTTATTGCAGATTCCACTGAGTGCATGGCTCTTGCACATCACTTCGATGCACTCGTTATGATCCCTAACTGCGATAAGAATGTTCCCGGTCTGCTTATGGCTGCCGCAAGAGTTAATGTCCCCACTATATTTGTAAGCGGAGGACCTATGCTGGCTGGTCATGTTAAAGGCAATAAAACAAGCCTATCCAGTATGTTTGAGGCTGTAGGCTCCTATTCAGCAGGCAAGTTCACTCTGGAGGACGTTGAAGAATTTGAAAACAAAGCTTGTCCTACCTGCGGTTCATGTTCTGGTATGTATACTGCAAACTCCATGAACTGCCTTACTGAGGTGCTGGGTATGGCTCTCCGTGGAAACGGCACAATCCCGGCTGTATATTCCGACAGAATAAAGCTTGCTAAACACGCCGGTATGGCTGTTATGGAGCTTTACAGAAAGAATATCCGTCCTCGTGACATTATGACTGAAAAGGCTTTTGAGAACGCCCTCACTGCTGACATGGCTCTGGGCTGCTCAACAAACAGTATGCTCCATCTGCCGGCTATAGCTAATGAGTGCGGCATAAAGATAAACCTTGACATGGCAAACGAGGTCAGCGCAAGAACTCCCAATATCTGTCACCTTGCTCCGGCAGGTCACGCTTACATGGAGGATCTTAATGAGGCTGGCGGCGTATATGCTGTCCTCAATGAGCTTAACAAGAAAAACCTAATCCATACAGACGTTCTCACCTGCACAGGCAAGACTCTGGGCGAAAATATCAGCGGTGTGATAAACAAGAACCACGACATAATCCGTCCTATCGAAGAACCATACAGCCAGACCGGCGGTATTGCTGTACTTAGAGGAAACCTCGCTCCAGACGGCTGCGTTGTAAAGAGAAGCGCAGTTGCTCAGGAAATGATGCAGCACAAGGGTCCCGCTAAGGTATTCGACAGCGAGGAAGACGCTATTGCTGCTATTAAAGGCGGCGATATAAAGGCTGGAGATATCGTTGTTATACGCTATGAGGGTCCGGCTGGCGGCCCCGGCATGAGAGAAATGCTCTCACCTACTTCTGCGATCGCAGGCATGGGTCTTGATAAGGAAGTCGCTCTCATCACCGACGGACGCTTCTCAGGTGCAACACGTGGAGCTGCTATAGGTCATGTTTCTCCTGAGGCTGTAAGCGGAGGTAATATCGCCTATGTAAAGGACGGCGATATCATATCCATCGATATCCCCAACTACAGGATAAACCTTGAGGTATCCGACGAAGAACTGGAAAACCGCAAGAAAACTATGAAAATCAAGGTCAAGGAAAATCTCACCGGCTATCTCAGACGCTATTCAAAAATGGTTGCGTCTGCTGATAAGGGTGCTATCATAAATTACTAAGAAAGAGAGTGAATATTAATGGGCATGACAATGACACAAAAGATCCTGGCTGCACACGCCGGTCTCGACAGCGTTGAGGCAGGTCAGCTGATCCTGGTAAACCTGGACAGAGTTCTGGGCAACGATATTACATCTCCCGTTGCTATCCGTGAATTCGATAAGCTGGGTATAGACAAGGTATACGACAAGGACAAGGTGACTATGGTCATGGATCACTTTGCTCCGAATAAGGACATCAAGGCTGCTACTCAGTGTAAAATGTGTCGTGATTTCTGCGCTGAAAAGGAAGTTACACACTTCTATGATGTAGGTCAGATGGGTATCGAACACGCTCTGCTGCCGGAAAAAGGTCTGGTAGTTTCAGGCGATGTCGTTATCGGTGCCGACTCCCACACCTGTACTTACGGCGCACTGGGCGCTTTCTCCACTGGCGTAGGCTCTACTGATATGGCCTGCGGCATGGCTATCGGCAAGGCTTGGTTCAAAGTTCCATCTGCTATCAAGTTTGAGCTGAAGGGTAAGCTCAACCCCTATGTCTCCGGCAAGGACGTTATCCTCCACATAATCGGTATGATAGGTGTGGACGGCGCACTCTACCGCTCTATGGAGTTCACCGGCGAAGGCGTTGCAAGCCTCTCCATCAGCGACAGACTGACTATGACTAACATGGCTATAGAGGCTGGCGCTAAGAACGGTATATTTGAAGTTGATGAGCAGACTCTTGCATACATAGCTGAGCACAGCAACCGCAAGCCTGTTGTATACAAGGCCGACGAAGACGCTGTTTATGACGAAACGTATGTTATCGACCTTTCTGAGATAAAGTCTACTGTTGCATTCCCGCACCTGCCTGAAAATACACGCACCATCGACAACGTTGGCGATGTGAAGATCGATCAGGTAGTTATCGGCTCCTGCACAAACGGCTTCTACCGTGACATCGAGGAGGCTGCATCTATTTTCAAGGGCAAAAAGGTTGCCAAAAACGTACGTGCCATCATAATTCCTGCAACTCAGGACATCTACCTGAAGGCTATGGAAAATGGTCTGCTGAAAATATTCATTGAGGCCGGATGTATTGTTTCCACACCTACCTGCGGTCCATGTCTGGGCGGTCATATGGGAATCCTGGCAGCCGGCGAACGTGCTGTTTCCACAACTAACCGCAACTTTGTGGGAAGAATGGGTCACCCCACATCTGAGGTATATCTGGCAAGTCCGGCTGTTGCTGCTGCAAGCGCTATAACCGGTAAGATTTCTGGTCCTGAGGAGGTAATGTAACATGAAATTTGAAGGTACTGTCATAAAGTACGGCGATAATGTTGATACAGACGTTATTATCCCTGCAAGATACTTAAATACTATTGACGTAAAGGAACTTGCCTCCCACTGCATGGAGGACATCGATACTACATTTACAAGCCGTGTCAAGGAAGGCGATATCATGGTTGCCGGCGAGAATTTCGGCTGCGGCTCCTCCCGTGAACACGCTCCTATTGCTATCAAGGCAAGCGGTATATCTCTTGTAATAGCTAAGAGCTTTGCAAGAATCTTCTACCGCAACTCAATAAACATCGGTCTTGCTATCGTTGAGTGTCCCGAGGCTGCTGAGGCAATCGAAGAGGGTCACATTGTAGAGGCCGACCTTGACAACGGTATACTCCTTGACAAGACAACAGGCGCTTCCTACAAAACTGCCCCGTTCCCGGCATTTATACAGACCATTATCGAAAACGGCGGTCTGATCGAATCCATACGCAAGGGCGCAGTAAAGTAATTTTTTTCAAGGAGGAATCGCAGATGACTTATAATATCGGTCTGCTCAGAGGCGATGGTATCGGTCCGGAGATCGTTGACAGCGCTGTAAGAGTTCTGGAAGCTGTAGGCGAAAAGTTCGGCCATACATTCAATTTCACAAAATACCTTATCGGCGGTGCTGCCATTGACGAAACAGGCGTTCCGCTGCCTGAGGAAACTGTCAAGGGCTGTCTGGCAAGCGACAGCGTACTGCTGGGCGCAGTAGGCGGAGCAGTAGGCAATTCCAAGTGGGATACACTTCCGCCAAATCTCCGTCCTGAAAAGGCTCTGCTTGGCATACGTGAGGCTATGGGACTCTTTACAAATCTCCGTCCGGCAAAGCTCTACCCTGCTCTCAAGGGCGAGTGCCCTCTCCGTGAGGATATTGTAGCCAAGGGTTTTGACATCATGATTGTGCGTGAACTTACCGGCGGCATCTACTTCGGCGAAAGAGGCAGACGTGACGGCAAGTACGGCGCTGAGGCATACGATACAGAATGCTACAGCGAAATGGAAGTTGAACGCATTGCAAGAGTTGCCTTTGAAACTGCTCAGAAGAGAAACAAGAATGTTATTTCCATCGATAAGGCAAACGTTCTGGAAAGCTCCAGACTTTGGCGTGAGGTAGTACACAGAGTTGCTGCTGAATATCCGGACGTTACTGTTACTGATATGCTGGTCGATAATGCCGCTATGCAGCTTGTAAAGAATCCAAGACAGTTCGACGTTGTTGTAACTTCAAATATGTTCGGTGATATCCTCTCCGACGAGGCTTCTCAGATAACAGGTTCTATCGGTATGCTCCCGTCTGCATCACTCGGCAGCACAAAGAACGGACTCTATGAGCCTATCCACGGTTCTGCTCCTGATATTGCAGGTCAGAATAAGGCTAATCCTATTGCTACTATTCTTTCAGCGGCAATGATGCTCCGCTACTCCTTCAACCTTATGGACGAGGCTCAGGCTATTGAGGTCGCTGTTGACAAGTATCTTGAGGCAGGCTACAGAACTGTCGATCTGGCTGGCAATGGCACAACTCCCCTGTCAACCACTGAGTGTACTGACAAGATACTGGAGCTTCTATAAAAACTAAATGCCATCCGGTCAAAATCGGATGGCATATCTTAAATTCAGAAAAGAGATGGCCATATATTATGAATCTCAAAGATAAACTTGCATGGGGCTTTGACTCTCTGGTAATATTCCGGGGGATACTAAACGACCCGGTTATCGGTGCAATGTCTGCATTATGCCACACTGACGATAATGATATGTCCGCCAAAATGAAACGCTACAGCGAAATGGTATCTGCTCTCTACGAAAAGACCGACTGTCTCACCGACTATATCCAGGAGCTTGTGCTGGAGCACGAACACTCATGTATCGTCCGTGCAGGCGCAGGCGTGGAAGTTCCTGATGTTATGAGAAGGACTCTTGACAGTGAACTTGAATTTCTCGGCATGACGGCGGCTATTACTCCAGCAGAGCTTATGGGTGAAAATATTCCTGCTGCCTTGTGGAATACAAGGAAAATAGATCTCAAAAACGCATACTATAAACGTGAAGCTGCTGTTGATAAACACGGCTACGGCATCTTTGCAAAGTATCATATGTTCACTGTGAATAATAAGGGCGATATTACACCTGTTCTCCACCCCGACCCTGTCACCTTCGATCAGCTTGTAGGCTATGAGCGTGAGCGAAAAACTGCTGTGGACAACATAAAGGCTCTCCTTGCAGGAAATTATGCGGCAAACGTCCTACTCTCAGGAGACGCAGGAACCGGTAAATCTGCTACAGTCAAGGCTATTGCAAATACATACCGTGAACAGGGATTAAGACTCATTGAGCTTAACAAGTCGGAGCTTTGTTTTATTCCGCGCATAATGGACAGACTTTGCAAAAATCCACTGAAGTTCATTATATTTATAGATGACCTTACATTCTCCGAAGACGACCCGAACTTCGGAACACTGAAGGCTACATTAGAAGGCAGCATCTCAGCAAGAATGAGTAATACTGTTATCTACGCCACAAGCAACCGCCGTCATATCGTTAAAGAAACCTTCAGCGACGGCAGCGATAAACACGAAAACGATACCGTTCAGGAGAGAATATCTCTTTCAGAACGATTTGGTATCACTATCACATTCCAGCGTCCTCAGAAGAAGCTATACCTTGAGATCGTCCATGAGCTTGCACGTCAGGCTGGTCTGAAAATAGATGAAAGTATTCTTGATGCCAAGGCTGAACAGTTCGCCCTCTGTAAAAGCGGCAGAAGCTCACGTGCGGCAAGGCAGCTCATAGACCAGCTCATCGTGGAACAGAATAACGAAAAGGAGGCTTTATAAATGCTTACCCTTGATAAGATCTATAAGGCAAGTCATGTGCTGAGAAAGGTCATTCGCAAAACCGATATGATTTTCGCACCAAAGCTCAGCAGCGACTGCGAAGTATACCTGAAAACTGAAAACCTGCAGGTGACAGGCTCGTTCAAGGTGAGAGGTGCGTCATTTATGATGTCCCAACTCTCCGACGAGGAAAAGGCTAAGGGTGTTATCGCCTGTTCCGCCGGAAATCATGCTCAGGGCGTTGCTCTTGCAGCAGCATCGCAGGGTATAAAGTCCCTTATCTGCCTGCCGGACGGCGCTCCTATCTCAAAGGTGGAGGCTACAAAAAGCTACGGCGCAGAGGTCTGCATGGTGGAAGGGGTTTACGACGACGCCTACAACAAAGCTTTACAGCTGCAAAAAGAGCTTGGGTGCACATTCGTTCATCCCTTTGATGACGAGGACGTTATTGCAGGTCAGGGCACTATAGGCCTTGAAATACTGGATCAGCTGCCCGATGTCGACGCTGTAGTTGTACCTGTAGGCGGCGGCGGACTTATCTCAGGCGTTGCCTATGCAATAAAGAACCTGAATCCCAATGTTAAAATATACGGAGTTCAGGCAAGCGGTGCGCCAAGTATGGTGCAGTCCGTACTCGATGATAAGATAGAGCGTTTGCAAAGCGTTTCCACGATAGCAGACGGTATCGCTGTAAAAGAACCCGGTCAGCATACCTTTGAATATTGCCGTAAGTATGTGGACGAGCTTGTAACTGTAACTGATGATGAAATATCTGCTGCTATACTTGCTCTTATTGAACGTCAGAAGCTCATTGCCGAGGGCGCAGGTGCAGCTCCGGTTGCGGCGGTAATGTTCGGCAAGATACCCGTTAAGGGCAAAAAAGTGGTGTGCCTTGTATCAGGCGGTAATATTGATGTTACCATTCTGTCACGTGTGATAAAACGCGGCCTGCTTATGTCCGGACGGACTGCAACTCTGCTTATTGAGCTTATCGACAAGCCCGGTCAGCTGCTGGGAGTGTCAAAGATAATCGCTGAACAGGGCGGAAATGTTATCTCAATACACCATGAACGTGCAAACGAGGGAAGTGACGTAAACGGCTGCTTCCTGAGAATTACTATGGAGACTAAGGACTACGCACACATTGAAGCTATCCGCAAGGCTCTGACCGACAACGGATTCAAGATCGTTTAAGGAGGTTTTTCAAATGGATATCATCTACACAAAAAATGCACCGGACGCTATCGGTCCATACTCACAGGCTATAAAGGTGGGCAATATGGTATACACCTCCGGTCAAATAGCTATTAACCCGTCAACCGGAAATGTCGAGGCTGCTGACATTGAAGGACAGAGCAGACAGGTCATGAAAAATCTTGAGGCTGTACTCAAAGAGGCCGGCTGCACATTTGCAGACGTTGTAAAGACAACCTGCTTCCTCAAGGACGTGGCAAAGGATTTTGCAGCATTTAATTCAATATATGCCAAGGCTATGGGCGACTCCAAACCGGCAAGAAGCTGCGTTGGCGTGGCAGAGCTCCCAAAGGGCGTTCTGGTTGAAGTTGAGGCAATTGCAGTCTGCAAATAATCATAATTATCCGGCAGTAATGGACACTGCCGGATTTTTTTATATCTGCCATAGTATATTTCTGACATTTCAGCACATCCTAACTCTGTATGGATATTATCAATCGCAGAGAAAGGCAGGCTTATATGAATTACCTTGAAATTGAAAAAGTAGTAGGACGTGAGATACTCGACTCCAGAGGAAATCCGACTGTTGAGGCTGAAGTCCATCTGTTTGACGGGACCATAGGAACAGGTGCTGCACCAAGCGGTGCGTCAACAGGAGAATTTGAGGCTATTGAACTTAGGGACGGCGACCCATCAAGATATATGGGTAAGGGCGTCCAGAAAGCAGTGGAAAACATAAATACTGTAATTAACGACGCAGTTTTTGGCTTAGATGCCTCCGATATCTTTGCCGTTGACAGTGCAATGATAAAGACTGACGGCACTAAGGATAAATCAAGCCTTGGAGCAAATGCCATACTTGCAGTATCTATTGCCTGTGCAAGAGCAGCGTCTTTATCTTCCGGCATTCCTCTTTACAGGTTTTTAGGAGGAACTGCTGGCAACAGACTTCCCGTTCCTATGATGAATATCCTAAACGGCGGCGCTCATGCTGCCAATACTGTTGATACTCAGGAGTTTATGATAATGCCCGTAGGTGCTGCCTCTTTCCGTGAAGCCCTCAAGCAGTGTTCCGAGGTATACCACAATCTTGCAAAACTGCTGCATAAGAAAGGTCTTACCACATCTGTCGGAGATGAGGGTGGATTTGCTCCGGATCTTTCCGGCGATGACGAGGTAATCGAAACTATCATTGAAGCCGTTCAGAAAGCAGGATATGAGCCGGTAAAGGATTTTATGATCGCCATTGACGCCGCCTCATCTGAATGGAAAGACAAAGAAAAAGGCATAGGTTTCTACAGACAGCCAAAATCAGGCAGAGCATTCACCTCTGAAGAGCTTATATCTCACTGGGAAAATTTATGTGATAAATATCCTATAATCTCAATTGAGGACGGTCTCGACGAGGAGGACTGGCAGGGCTGGAATATGCTCACTCAAGCCCTTGGAAAGCGTGTTCAGCTTGTGGGCGACGACCTTTTCGTTACAAACAAAGAACGTCTTAAAAAGGGAATTGCAAACGGCTGCGGAAACTCCATTCTTATAAAGCCCAATCAGATAGGCTCTGTTTCAGAAACGCTGGAGGCTGTGAAACTTGCTCACAAGGCTGGATATACCGCTATTGCATCCCACCGTTCGGGCGAAACTGCTGATACGACTATTGCCGACTTAGCCGTCGCCCTTAACACTTGCCAGATAAAGACAGGCGCTCCGTGCAGAAGCGAACGCACTGAAAAATATAACCGTCTCCTCAAAATCGAGGATGAACTGGGAGCTTATGCAGACTATCCAGGAATGGCTGCCTTCAACGTTAAAAGATAACTGAAAAACTGCCGCAGATTTCACCCCTGCGGCAGTTTATTTTTAGTCCTCGCCTTTTATCTTTTTTCTGTATAGAGCTGCTGCCTGCTCCTGCTTGTTGTCTCCGAAAGCGTAGTACACACGGTCAGCCAGTTCATCGGGCAGATACTGCTGCTTTACATAGTGATTGGGATAGTCGTGCGGATAAAGATAATGCTGACCCTTTACCTTTGCACCCACGCCATCGAAGTGCTTGTTCTGGAGATGTCTTGGGAAATCAAGCGCACCGTATTCCTCCACATCAGCTATCGCTGCATCCATTGCCAGATATGCGCTGTTTGACTTTGGAGATGTCGCAAGCAGCACGATAGCCTCAGCTATTGGTATCCTCGCCTCCGGTATACCAAGCTGGAGGGCACTGTCAACACACGCCTTAGTTACAACTACTGCCTGTGGATATGCAAGCCCCACATCCTCGCTTGCTATCACAAGCAGACGCCTGCAAAGCGACAGCAGATCTCCTGCTTTAAGCAGTCTTGCCGCATAGTGTAGCGCCGCATTTTCATCTGAGCCCCGTATGGACTTCTGTAAAGCTGACAAAAGGTCATAATGCTGGTCGTTGTCACGGTCATACCGCATATTGCTCCGCTGAGTTAGGGACATTGCAGTCTCAAGAGTTACAAGACTTCCCGATTCTGCCGGCTCTGCGGCAAGGGCGCTCAGTTCAACTGTGTTGAGCGCCTTTCGCACATCTCCACCGCTGCCTCTTGCTATGTAGGTGCAGACTCCCTCCTCAATTTCAAGCGGACTCCCAAGACTCTCCTCCATATATTCAAACGCCCTTTTAACAGCACGCTCCAATTCCTCCGGCGGCACGGGTTTGAACTCAAATACG
>CALXBL010000002.1 GCA_944386525.1 uncultured Ruminococcus sp.
CCACTTTCAACAGTGACTGCTTGTTTGTAAATTCCTTTTTAACTTATTTCCCCAATTATTGACAGAGAACCTATTTTTATGCAAATACAACAAAAAAGCAGACTGTAAAAACAGTCTGCCTTAAAGGTGTTAAATTACAAATCAAACGCCATACTTGTTAGTAGCAACCTTAACGCCAACACCCATAGTAGAGGTAACGGTGCAGGATTTAAGGTAAGTACCCTTAGCTGCAGCCGGCTTAGCCTTTACGATAGCCTCCATGAGAGTTTCGAAGTTCTGCTGGAGCTTTTCAGCACCGAATGATGCCTTGCCGATAGGGCAGTGGATGATGTTGGTCTTGTCGAGACGGTATTCGATCTTACCAGCCTTAGCCTCAGTAACAGCTTTAGCAACGTCGGGAGTAACGGTACCAGCCTTTGGGTTAGGCATAAGACCTCTCGGACCTAAAACCTTACCAAGACGACCAACCAGACCCATCATATCCGGTGATGCGATAACAACGTCGAAGTCCATCCAGTTTTCCTTAGTGATCTTGTCAACCAGATCCTGACCGCCAACGTAGTCAGCGCCGGCTGCCTTAGCAGCCTCATACTTATCTTCCTTGCAGAATACGCAGGTACGGATAGTTTTACCGGTACCGTTTGGCAGTACAACTGCGCCGCGAACCTGCTGGTCAGCGTGTCTGGAGTCAACGCCCAGACGGATGTGAGCTTCTACAGTCTCATCGAATTTTGCCTTTGCATTCTGGCAAACCAAGGTCAGAGCTTCTTCAGAAGCATACTGCTTGGAAGTATCTACAGCCTTCAGGCTGTCAACATATTTCTTTCCGTGTTTCATGTTATTCCTCCTGATTAAGTGGTAATACCGGTAGCTTCAGCGCTTAGCCGGTTAGCGGAATGTTCCTCCCACCATTTGAGAAGACAGAGCCTGCGTTGTTGACGCAACACTCCGCATTCGTTTTCGGTTTTAGTCAACAACAACAATGCCCATAGAACGAGCAGTACCAGCGATCATGCTCATAGCTGCTTCCAGGGAACCAGCATTCAGGTCAGGCATTTTTTGTTCAGCGATCTTCTGGATCTGTTCCTTGGTGATGTTAGCAACCTTCTTCTTGTTTGGCTCACCTGAAGCGCTCTCAATACCGCAAGCCTTTTTGATAAGAACGGCTGCGGGAGGAGTTTTGGTGATGAAAGTGAAAGAACGGTCTGCATAAACAGTGATAACGACCGGAATGATCATACCGATATCGTTCTTAGTTCTTTCGTTGAATTCCTTGGTGAATGCCATGATATTTACACCGTGCTGACCCAGTGCAGGACCAACAGGCGGAGCAGGTGTTGCCTTACCTGCGGGAATCTGAAGCTTAATATATCCAGTAACTTTCTGTGCCATGCTGCACACCTCCATAATGTGGTAAATGGCGGGAGCGCATTAATTGCGGATCCCTCCCACCGGAATCGTTTGATTCCGTATTGAATGCGTCTTAATCATCCAGCTTAACGACCTGGTTAAGAGCCAGGGTAGCCGGAGTTTCCCGACCGAACATAGAGATCATAACATCTACATTGCCCGCGTCGAGATCAATATTTTGTACGATACCGGTAAAGCCGTCCATAGCAGTGCCGATGATAGTAACAGCATCGCCAACAGCGTAATTAACAGTAACGGTTGTACCGAGATCCACACCGAGCGCCTCAACTTCCTTTTCGGAGAGAGGAGTCGGTTCTGATGCAGGGCCTACAAATCCTGTGACACCACGGATATTTTTCACGATATGCCAAGAGTCATCTGTATAGACCATTTTCAGCAAAACATAACTAGGGAACGTTTTGCGTTCCACTTCTTTAACTTTGCCGTCGTTGATTTCCGTCACCCTTTCAGTAGGAACTTTTACTTCAAGAATCAGATCGTGAAGCTTACGGTTTTCTACAACCTTTTCGATATCCTGAGCCACTTTATTTTCGTAGCCGGAGTAGGTGTGGATAACATACCACTTTGCAGTTTGTGCCATAATATTTCCTCCTGTCAAATTTGATGGTGCGGTTTTTTAAGATGGATCTTCATCAGAGATTCATCAGGAAATTAAGAAGTCTGAGGAAAGCGGTGTCTATGCCGAACATAAGCAGACTGCCCAGAACAACAACGCTCAGTACAACTGTAGTGTTATTGAAAACAGTTTTCTTTGTTGGCCAGGATACACGCTTAAATTCACGCTTCAGGTCTTTAAACCAGTTAGCAATCCTGGAAAATACATTTTTCTTATCCTTGTCAGACTTTTTGGATTTCTTGGAGTCTGCATCTGATTTTGCCTTTTTAGCTTCCTTCTTGGCAAGCTTGGCAGCTTCCTTTTCGGAGAGCTCAGTGTCTTTGATATTTTCAGACATTGTCTCAGAACCTCCAATCATTACTTTGTTTCTTTGTGCAAAGTATGCTTCCGGCAGAACTTACAGTGCTTGTTCATCTCAATACGTTCGGGATTATTGCGCTTGTTCTTCTTGGTTACATAATTGCGGCGCTTGCACTCTGTACAAGCCAAAGTTACCTTCACTCTCATTATCGGCACCTCCTGATCTTATTCTTCTCTCGCAAGGCAAATAAGCCTTCCGAGCCGTTTGCCTCCCTCCGGATACGGGGATGACTGCATATAAACAGGCATAAAAATAAACCCCATACAAGAGGTAGTACAAGTATACCACACTTGAAGCCTCTTGTCAAGGCTTTTTTTCATTTTTTCAAAAAACAGGTGATTTACGGTTTGTCTGGGGAGGCTTTTGTAAAAAAATGTTGGGTATGATAGAAAAAGACTTGCACTGTTTTGTAAAATGTGTTAAAATAAAATAGGTAGTGCATTCATTATGGAGTTTATTCCATATAAATGTATCAGCTTGCAATTGAGAGGAGATAATATAGCAATGGCAAAAATTCGTGTAGCCGTACTTTTTGGCGGCGTTTCAAGCGAGCATGATGTTTCGCTGATGTCTGCAACAAACGTTATTAACAGCATCCCTAAAGATAAATATGATGTCATTTGCATCGGCATTACAAAAAAAGGCAGATGGCTGTATTTTCCGGGAGATGTAAATGAGATCGCCTCTGGTGTGTGGGAAAAGAATCCCGACTGCACTGCGGCTGTTATCTCTCCCGATCCTATACACAAGGGCATCATCACCATCGAAAACGGCGAGACATACATGAAGAAGATAGATGTTGTGTTTCCTGTTCTCCACGGCAGAAATGGTGAGGACGGCAGACTCCAGGGTCTGCTTGAAATGGCAAAGCTCCCGTTTGTTGGCTGCGGTACTATAAGCAGTGCCATGTGCATGGATAAGTGCGTAACACATACGCTGCTTGATTGTAATGGCATAAGAACAGCAAGGTGGACATATGTCCGTCAGAAGGATATAAACCATCTTGACAAAAAATGCCGTGAAGCAGGCGAGAAGCTGGGATTTCCGGTATTCGTAAAGCCGGCAAATGCAGGTTCATCTGTAGGTGTCAATAAGGCAAGAAACCTTGAAGAACTGAAGGACGCTGTACAGATAGCCTTTACACACGACTCCAAGGTTGTAATTGAGGAATTCATAAGCGGCAAGGAACTGGAGGTTGCCGTATTCGGCTACGACGCTCCTTTTGCTTCATATGTAGGCGAGATAGAGCCGGCTGCTGATTTCTACGACTACGACGACAAGTATATCAACGGCTCATCAAAGCTCCACATCCCAGCAAGGATTGATGAAAAACAGTCCGATGAAATAAGAAGCATAGCTGTCGAGGCTTATCAGATTATGGGCTGCAAGGGTCTTTCGAGAGTTGACTTCTTCCTCACAGACGACGGAACTATCTATCTTAATGAGATAAATACAATGCCTGGATTTACAAATATCAGTATGTATCCAAAGCTGATGGAAAATTTCGGCATGAGCCAGAGCTATCTTGTTGATAAGCTCATTGAACAGGCTATTGAAAATACAGAGCGTGTTCACTGACAGGTGGACATTCGGAAAGGAGAACTGCCTTGGCAGCAACAGACAGCATCAGAGATTACGCCATAGGCGTGTTTGATTCGGGAATGGGCGGACTTACGGCTGTCCAGGAGCTTAACCGGATACTGCCAAATGAGAACATAATATATTTCGGCGATACTGCAAGGATACCATATGGCAGCAGAAGCCGTGAGACTATACTCAGATATGCGGCTGAGGACGTGGCTTTCCTTAGACAGCATGAAATAAAGATGATAATCGCAGCCTGCGGAACGGTAAGCTCCATGGCGCTTGATACTCCCATTGTGGAGGATATGCCCTTTACGGGAGTTATAGCTCCTGCAATAGAGGCTGCGTGTTCAGCCACAAAGAAAAAAAGAGTGGGCATAATAGGTACACCTGCCACCATAAAGAGCGGCAGCTATATTAGAGCCGCAGCAGCCACTCATCCCGACGTTATGATAATACCGCAGGCTTGTCCGCTGTTGGTTCATCTTGTTGAAAACGGATATACCGCCTTTGACGATCCGGTGACAAGGCTTGTGGCTGAGGAATATCTCACTCCTGTTAAAAAGGAAAATGTGGACGTTCTTATTCTGGGCTGCACGCACTATCCGGTCATAGCTGATATTATCGGTGATATTATGGGTGAGGGCGTAAGGCTCATCTCAGCAGGCGCAGAGGCTGCAAAGTTTGCAAAGAAATGCCTTATGAAACAAGACCTTCTTACCAGCAGGTCTGAAAAGGGTAAAAATACTTATTATGTAAGCGACAGTACAGAGATGTTTGAGGAAAATGCACGCTATTTTCTCCATGAGGAAGTCCACGGCGACGTTTTCAGAAGCAATTTCTGATATACTAATATTAATAATAATGCACATAATACAAAGGAGCACAAAATGGAACAGGTTAATCTGAAGCTGCGCAGTGTTCTTGATTCGGATGACGATCACTCCGAAACAGAGCTTATGACCGAGGGCACTATGGCGAAAGACGGTGATATGTGGGTGATAACCTACGAGGACTCCGATGCTACGGGCTTTGAAGGCTCAACTACTACTATAAAAGCTGACGGTGATAGGCTGGTATCTATCGAGAGGACAGGTACTGCAAGCTCCAATCTGGTCATTGAAACAGGAAAAAAGCACTTCTGTCTTTATGGAACGCCCTATGGCGATATAACTGTGGGAATATTTACCCACACAATTAATAATAAGCTGTCTGAAAAAGGCGGTAAACTTTATCTGAAATATACTATCGACGTAAATTCTGCGTATATGTCTGATAATGAAATATATCTTGATATTGAGAAGATCAAGTCGTAAGAAAGAGGAATGTGAAATGGCAAATTGTATAAAGCTTGCTTCTGAAGAGCTGAAAGGATTGCTGCTGGACGCTGTGGGACGTCTTGCAGCTGATGGAAAAGTTCCTGCTGAACCGCTGCCGGAGTTTGGGATTGAGATACCAGCTGATAAGTCGCACGGAGACTTTGCATCAAATCTGGCTATGGTCAGCGCTAAAGCTTTCCGTATGCCTCCGAGGAATATCGCTTCGCTTATTTGTGAGGCGCTCATGCTCGAGGGCAGCTCTTTTGAGAGAGCTGAGGTAGCAGGACCCGGATTCATCAATCTTTTCCTGAGAAAGAGTTGGTTTTCCGGTGTTGTGAAGAACGTTCTTGAGGAAAAGGAAGACTACGGCAAAACTACCACCGGAAACGGTAAGCGTGTGCTTGTGGAATTCGTATCTGCAAATCCGACAGGTCCGATGCACGTGGGCAACGCAAGAGGAGGCGCTTTAGGCGACAGTCTGGCTGAAATACTCATCTGGGCAGGCTACGACACACAGCGTGAATTCTACATCAACGACGCCGGCAACCAGATTGAGAAGTTTGCAACATCTCTGGAGGTGCGCTATCTCCAGCATTTCGATCCGTCTGTTGAAATGCCTGAGGACGCCTACCACGGTGCGGATATTACCGAGCACGCTGAGAATTTTATTGCCGAATACGGCGATAAGTACGTATCTGCCGATCAGAAGGAGAGGAGAGACGCTCTGGTACAGTTCGCACTCCCGAAGAATGTGGCAGGTCTGGAACGTGACCTTGGAAAGTACCGTATCGTATACGACAACTGGTTCAGCGAGAGTACGCTCCACAAAAACGGCAGCGTCAAGAATATCGTTGAACAACTCACAAAGCGTGGCTATACCTATGAGCAGGAGGGTGCTGTCTGGTTCAAGGCGACCGAATTCGGCGCTGATAAGGACTTCGTGCTTGTCCGTGCAAACGGCATACCCACCTATATCGTGCCGGATATCGCATACCACTACGACAAGCTGGTGACAAGAGGCTACGATAAGGCCATCGACATTCTCGGCGCCGACCACCACGGCTACGTCCCAAGACTCAAGGCAGCCCTTACGGCTCTGGGCGTTGACGCCGGCAGACTCGATGTTGTACTCATGCAGATGGTAATGCTCATGCGTGACGGTCAGGTTGTGAAGCTCTCAAAGAGAAGCGGCAAGGCTATAACTCTTGTAACTCTGCTTGAGGAAATACCGATAGATGCTGCAAGATTCTTCTTCAACACACGTGAGGCGAATTCACACTTTGAATTTGACCTTGACCTGGCAGTTGAACAGTCCTCCCAGAATCCGGTGTATTATGTACAGTATGCTCATGCGAGAATTTGCAGTATACTGAGAAATATGGCTGACGAAGGCGTATCGGCTGAGGGTGCGGATACATCACTGCTGGATCTGCTCGGCAAGCCTCAGGAGATAGAGCTTATCCGCCATATTGCAGCTCTCCCGACGGAGATCGACAGCGCTGCAAAATATTACGATCCGTCAAAAATTACAAAGTATGCAACTGAGCTTGCAACTCTCTTCCACAAGTTCTATGACGGATGCAGCGTAAAGCACGCTGAAACTCTTGAACTCAGACTTGCAAGACTCATGCTCTGCAACGCCGCAAGACAAACTCTCAGAAATACGCTTAGTATTCTGAAAATAGATTGTCCGGAGAAGATGTGATACAGCATACAGTTACATTTTGGTTACAATAATGGAAAATAAAGTATCAATAACCGGAAGAATGCGGAAAAACGTGAGCTTTATTGTGAATTTTATTGAAGTTTAACAAAAAATCCATATATTGAGGAGCGTGATGTGTTACAATTTGTAATATGTTGAAACGCTGCCTTTTAGGATGGCGCAGCATCGGGCGAAGTCATCCGTAATATACGACAACATAGTGAAAGGATGTTTTAAATGTCAAACAGATTATTTCAGGGCCTTGTTCATCAGATGAGAGATACTATCGACGCTACGGTTGGAGTTGTGGACGATACTGCAACTATTATTGCCTGCAGCGACCTTGCAAAGATAGGTACCACAAATGAGTTTGTATCCCTCGATCTCAGCGATGTACATGACATATTTATTCGTGATGGATACACCTACAAGCCATTCGGCTCACGCACAAAGCCTGAATATGCCGTATTTGTAGAGGGCACAGACGATATAGCAGCTAAGTATGCTAATATCCTGGCAATCTCCCTCTACAATATCAAACAGTATTATGACGAAAAGTACGACCGCAACAACTTCATCAAGAATGTGGTGCTCGACAACGTTCTGCCGGGCGATATTGTCATCAAGGCAAGAGAGCTTCACTTCAGCGCAGAAGTGAGCCGTGTTGTTCTGCTTATACGCATTGTATCAGCAAATGAAGTTTCTGCTTACGATGTTATCCAGAACCTGTTCCCTGATAAGAATAAGGACTTTGTATTCACCATCTCCGAAACAGATATAGTTCTGGTTAAGGAGATAAAGGGACTCGTTGATACAAAGGATCTTGAAAAGCTTGCACGTTCCATCGCTGACACACTAAGCAGCGAATTCTACACAAGAGTAAACGTTGGTATCGGTACTATCGTAAACAACGTAAAGGAACTGTCACGCTCATTCAAGGAAGCACAGATGGCAATTGAGGTCGGCAAGGTGTTCGACACCAACGAGACTATCATGAGCTACGACAACCTGGGTATTGCAAGACTCATCTACAACCTGCCGACAACTCTCTGCGAGATATTCCTCAAGGAAGTGTTCAAGAGAGGCAGCATTGAGTCGCTCGACCATGAAACACTGTTTACTATCCAGAAGTTCTTTGAGAACAATCTTAACGTATCCGAAACATCACGAAAGCTGTTCGTACACCGCAACACACTGGTGTATCGTCTTGAGAAGATCAAGAAGCTTACAGGACTCGATCTGCGTGAATTCGACCATGCGATAATATTCAAGATCGCACTTATGGTAAAACGCTATCTGTCAGCTAACCCTGCAAAGTTCTAAGGAGCGTTTCGGCAGAAAATTATTCTGTGAAAGGAATTGTGGGAAACCATGATAGAAATGAGAGATGTCTCCGTTGTCTACTCCGGCGGAGTGGATGCGCTGCATCATGTCAATCTGAAGATAAACGACGGTGACTTTGCCTTCGTAGTGGGACCGTCTGGCGCAGGCAAGAGCACCCTTATCAAGCTTATCCTGAAAGAGATCGACCCAAGCAGCGGAGCAATTTATGTAAACGGATATAATCTGAATAAGCTGCGCCGCCGCAGGATACCTGCACTGCGCAGGACGATAGGCTTTGTATTCCAGGATTTCAGGCTTATATCATCAATGACAGTATATGAAAACGTGGCATTCGTGCTGCGTGTAGTTGACGCACCGCCAAAGTACATAAAAAAGCGTGTGAAATACGTTATTGATCTGGTAGGTCTGTCAGACAAGGCGAACAATTATCCCAATGAGCTGTCGGGCGGCGAGATGCAGCGTGTTGCTATCGCACGTGCCCTTGTGAACGACCCGCAGCTTATTATTGCCGATGAGCCTACGGGAAATATCGACCCGGAAATGTCGTACGAGATAATGGAGCTGCTCCAGAGTATTAATGAGATAGGTACCACTATACTCATGGTAACGCACGAGCACAGCCTTGTACGCCATTTCGGCGGACGTATCATCAATATCAATCAGGGCGAGATAGTCTTTGATGAGATAGTTGGAGGCAATTTGATAAATGAGAGCTAGTGGTGTAAGATATCTGCTGGGAAAGGGATTTGAAAATATCTGGAAAAACAGGATGATGGCGTTTGCTTCATTCTGCGTACTGCTTATCTCGCTGCTGCTGGTGGGATTATCAGTCCTTGTATCCATGAATATTTCGTCCATGATCGGCGGAATGGAAGACAAAAACGAGGTCATCATCTACCTTGAAGATGATACAACTGATATAGAGATAAGTGATCTTTATGGCGCTCTTTGCCGTATGGACAACGTTGCAGAAGCCAATTTCTATTCCAAGGAGGAGGCTTTTGAAGATATGAAGGCAAGCATGACCGATGCAGAGCTTCTGTTTGATTCTCTGGGCGAGGACAATCCTCTGGTGGATTCCTATCGGGTGCGTGTTGCCGATATCGACCGCATTGACGAGACTATAGCTGCAATTGAAACGATGGATAATATCGAATCAATAAGCGCTCCTATGGACTTTGTGAATGTACTTATAGAGCTGAGACATATACTCGCACTCATATTTGCAGTTATTATAGCAGCTCTTGTTATTATTTCGATAGTTATCATAGCCAACACAACAAAGGCAAGCGTATTTGCCCGCCGTGCTGAGATACAGATCATGAAGTACGTGGGCGCTACTAATTCATTCATACGCATACCGTTTTTTGTAGAGGGCATGGTAACGGGTTTTTTTGCAGGCTGCGGCGCTTTGGCGATCACATGGTTCGGCTATGACGCTCTTGTTGAGCTGCTGACCGGCGGTACAAATGTGGTCTCTATTTTCGGGATTTCGAGCATCATACAGTTTGAGGAAGTTGCTATACCGGTAATTGTAGCATATCTTGCGGCAGGAACGTTCTTTGGGGCAATCGGAACGGTATTCTCAACACGCAAGCATCTGAACGTCTGAAAGGAGGAATTCCGCACTGCGGAAGAACTATTATGCAGAAACGAGGTTTATTGCGCTTTGTCAGTGCTGCGCTCAGCGTGACTGTTCTGGCAGGAAGCGTATACTGTAAGGATATATGGAACGAACCGCCTGTATGGGCATGGGCTTCATCGGAGCTCCAGGAGCAGAAAGAGGCAAACGACGCTGAGATCGCAAATATGCAGGATCAGCTTGAAGACCTTGGCTCAGAACAGGCGTCCGAGGCTGAATATCAGGAGACTCTTACAAATAAGCTGGAACTCCAACAGGAGAATATTGCTATTGTCGACGAACAGCTTACACGTTTGGAGGAGGAGATCGATAAAACTCAGCAGGAGATAGCCGACACGGAAGTCGAGATAACCAATATGGAGGCTGATATTGCTGTTGGCCTTGATGAGTTCAAGGGCAGGATACGTGCAATGTACATAAGCGGCAACAACAGCCTTGCATCAGTACTGGTGGGAGCTACCGACTTCTTTGATTTCCTGTCAAAGTATAATCTCATCTCACGAGTGGCAAAGCACGACAATGAGCTTATCCACGATCTGAATGGTCAGCTTACAGAGTGCAACGAAAAGAAGGAGTACCTTGAAGCTGAAAAGGAGGAGCTTGATATTCAGCTTGCTGATGAGACTGAAAAGAGGGATGAGCTGAAAACAGCTATCATTGAACTTCAGTACGATTACGAGGAATCAGTTGAATATTCACAGATGCTCGACAACAAGGCGGCTCTGCTCAGTGATGGCATTGCAGATCTGGAGGCTTCCAACGCTGAACTGGAGGCTGAGGATGAACGTATCCTTCAGGCTATTCTTGCCGCCGAGGAGGAAAAGAGAAAGCAGGAGGAAGCTGCAAAGACTACAACTACTGCAAAGCCTGCTTCTCCTGTAACTACCACAACTACTACGAAAAAGCCGTCAAATGAAAACGGCGGCAATGCCCAGAAACCGGTTCAGACTACAAAGGCACCGGTGCAGACAACAGCAAAGACCACCACAACAACTACTACAACTCAGTCATCCTCATCGTCCACAGGACGATTTGCATGGCCATGCCCTGGATTCTACACACTGACCAGCGGCTTTGGTCCGAGATGGGGCACACATCACAGCGGCATCGACATTGCCGGCGGCGGCATATCAGGAGCTGCGGCTGTATCCTCACTGAGTGGTACAGTTATCCATGTAAGCTCCGGATGCACCCATAACTACGGCAAGAGTTCAAGCTGCGGCTGCGGCGGCGGATACGGCAACTATGTTATCGTTCAGCACAGCAACGGCTTTGCTACAGTCTACGCACATCTTTCATCTGTAGCAGTTTCTAAGGGACAGAGCGTTTATCAGGGTCAGACTGTAGGTTATGTAGGTTCTACGGGATTTTCTACAGGCCCGCACCTGCATTATGAGGTTCGTCTTAACGGTACCAGAGTTGACCCGGAGGCTTACCTCTACTAATAAACGGGGTACATAATACTTAAATAACTGGTATAAAATAATAAGAGGGCAGGGGACAGGTGATTCTCTGCCCTTTTTGAGACGAGGTGGCTATATGGAAAATTTTGATATTGATGAAAGAGAAAGACGCTCCGTTCTGCCATATGTGCTGTTTGGAGTTATAGCAGTACTGGGTGTTGTCTGCGTACTTTTGTGGCAGAGGAACGCCGAGCTTGAAAGTGAGCTTGAAGATACGGCAAGGCTCGCAGAGCTTAGCGAATATGTGGATGAGAAATACTACACCAGCACCGATGAGGACGCCCTTATGGACGGCGCACTCAAAGGATACATCTCAGGACTTGAAGACCCTTATTCATCATATCTCACTATGGATGAATACAACAGCTGGCAGGAGATGGAATCAGGCACATCTGTGGGTATAGGCATTACTGTCACATATGATGAGGCAGGTTTGTATGTAATATCTGTTACAGAGGATTCTCCTGCTGAAAAGGGCGGATTTATGGCTGACGATATCATAACTGCAGTTGACGGCAAGCTTGTTTCTGAGCTTGGATACGAGGAGTCTGTTGCGGCAGTTAAGGGAGAGATAGGCACAGATGTAACTCTCACAGTAGACAGAGCCGGTGAGGAGCTGGAGCTTGTTATAACACGTGAGGAGATAGTATCAATAAGTGCAAAAGGAGAGATGCTCTCTGGAAATGTGGGATATATCCGCATTTCAGCATTCAGGGAGAACACCTTTGAGCAGTATCAGGCGGCTATGGACGAACTTCTGAAAGATGGTGCAGAGTCGATAATATTTGATGTGAGAGACAACGGCGGCGGACTGCTCACATCTGTTGAGGACGTACTTGACCCTCTGCTGCCGGAGGGAGATATAGCTGTAGCCAATTACGGTGACGGAACTGTAAGGACTATAGTAGAATCCGACGCTGAGGAACTGACCATACCAATGGTGGTATTGATGAATGAGAACACAGCAAGTGCAGGAGAGCTTTTTGCGGCGTCGCTTAGTGATTTCGGCAAGGCACAGCTTGTAGGTACGGTGACTTTTGGCAAGGGCGTCATGCAGGACACGAGAACTGTTGCAGGGGGCGCAGTAACTCTTACAGTTGCGACTTACCAGACGGTAAAGGGTGAGTGTTATCATGGAGTGGGCGTATCACCTGACGTGGAGGTGACATTGCCGGAGGAATACACTGTAGATTTTGATGAACCTGATATAGAGGGTGACGCACAGTTAAAGGCGGCATATGGGCTGCTGACGAAATAATGCAGTCATAAAATAAATAAACGTCCCGGGTAATGGGACGTTTAGAACGTACTATTAAAACACACTAAACCACACAAACACAAACTTTAATCATATGCTGAAAAAGTCTGCCGCATACTAACGGCAGACTTTCTGTTTATAGATGCCTTGTACCTGCAGGGCGAAGAATTCTCTTGCAGGACTTATCCTCATACCACCATAGACATTCGCCGTGACTCCGCTAAAGGGTGAATTTCATTTGGCGATTCACGTTTGTGCGTTATTTTAGGTTGCCTTTACATTCTGGGTTTGTGTGCCTTTTGAGGCAGTTCTTGCTTCACGCCTGTAAAGCATCAGAACTGCAATAAACATCACCGGGAAAATAACAGCGCTCAGTATTCCTATGGAAAGCTCGCCGCCGAAGATATCCGATACAAACCCCACCAGCGTAGGACCTGCATTGCAGCCAAGATCACCGGCGAGGGCAAGGAGTGCAAACATTCCCGTGCCGCCTGACTTAAGAGATGCTGCTCCCAGACTAAATACGCCTGGCCAGAGTATTCCCACAGAAAATCCGCATATTCCGCAGCCCATAAGACTTATCGCAGGTATGGGGGAAAGTGCTGTTACAAGATATGCGGCTATGCAAAGGCATATGCTGAAGGTCATGAATTTAACAAGATTTATTCTGTCGCCGAATTTTCCGTAGAGCAAACGTGCCAGTCCCATGAGAACTGCAAAGAACATAGGTCCGGCAATATCGCCAACAGCCTTGCTTACGCCAAGTCCCTGTTCCGCAAAAGCTGACGACCACTGACTTACCGCCAGCTCACAAGCGCCTGCACATAACATGAGCATGAGCAGTATCCAGAATATCCTGGATTTGAGAAGACCGTATACAGGTATAGTCTCCTCATCCTCGCTGAGCAGCGGAGCTATGGGTACTCTTGTAAATATTATACCGTTTACGAGAGGTATGCACGCCCATATGAGTGCCATTATTCTCCAGTTTTCTATGCCGTAGGTTTTAAAGAAAACTGTGGAGATAAATACAACTCCCATCTGTCCCCAGCAGTAGAAGGAGTGGAGCATACTCATGGTCTTTTCCTTGTGGTCGGTGGGACAAGCTTCTACTACCGGACTTACAAGCACCTCCAACAGACCGCCGCCTATAGCGTACATGACTACTGATATGAGTATGCCTGCATACGCCGAGGGCAGGATATACGGCAGGAATGCAAGGCATATAAATCCTGCAGCAGCAAGAAAATGGGCAAGCACCATTCCGGCACGGTAGCCTATTTTGTCGATGTACTTTGCTGCGGCAAGGTCAGTCAGCAGCTGGACTGAAAAGTTGACCGTTATAAGAGATGTTACCTGCGAAAGGCTCAGTCCCAGCTCAGACCGAAACGTGAGAAACAATAGGGGTACAAAGTTATTCACTACAGCTTGTACTATATATCCGGTGAAGCAGCTTCTTATCGTATGATTATATGTCATATTATTCTTCCTTTCATAAAAATATCAGGTAAATTATATTACAGTACAAGACCGTTGTCAATGGCATTAGAAAATTTGACAAAACAGAGATTTCCTATTTACAAAATATCAAATGTATGATATAATAATTATATGTGAAAATGGATATATTACATGGGAAGGGATGGTATAATTGATAGAAGCAATAGTTTTATGGAGTATACTTCTTGTGGTATCAATCGTTGCCGAGCTCGCAACGCAGCAGCTTGTATGTATATGGTTTGCGGCAGGAAGCCTTGGCGCACTTATTACTGCTGCTGCAAATGCATCATGGACAGTTCAGCTTATAGTATTTGTGGCACTGTCTGTGCTGCTGCTCATATTCACACGGCCGATACTTCGCAAGGTTCTGGGTTTTGAGTTCAAGGATACAAATGCAAAGCTGGATATAGGCAAGACTGCTGTCGTTATTCAGGAGATAGACAGCATCAAAGGCACAGGCAGAGTTCGTCTCGGAGACTCTGAGTGGATCGCAGTAGCTGAATCTGAGCTTGTTGTTCCCGTAGGCACAACGGTGAGAGTCGACAAAATAGATGGCGCAAAGCTGTTTGTATCCCTTTTGCCGGAAAAGGAAACTGAAAATATAAAATGACAATTGGAGGAGCTTTTTTATGATATTTGTAATTTTAGGCATTATTATTCTTCTGGTGATAGTTCTCATCACACGCATCAAGATTGTACCTCAGTCCAATATCTATGTTGTAGAGCGTCTGGGCGCATTTTACAAGGCTTGGGAAACAGGTATACATTTCCTTGTACCATTCATCGACAGAGTTGCAAGAAAGGTATCCATCAAGGAACAGGTGGTTGACTTTAAGCCTCAGCCTGTTATCACTAAGGATAACGTTACAATGCAGATAGACACTGTAGTATTCTTCCAGATCACAAATGCGGTACAGTATACCTACGGTGTAGAACGTCCCATTGCTGCTATTGAGAACCTGACTGCAACAACCCTCCGTAATATAATCGGTGAGCTTGAACTGGACGCTACCCTTACATCACGTGATCTGATCAACACAAGAATAACAGAGGTTCTCGACCTTGCAACAGACCGTTGGGGTATCAAGGTTATACGTGTTGAGCTGAAGAACATCCTGCCGCCTAACGAGATCCAAGATGCTATGGAAAAGCAGATGAAGGCAGAACGTGAAAAGCGTGAGAAGATACTCCGTGCAGAGGGCGAGAAACAATATCAGATAACTGTTGCCGAGGGTGAAAAGGCAGCAATGATCCTCCGGGCAGAGAGCGAAAAGCAGACTGAAATCCTCCGTGCCGAGGCTGAAAAGGAGGCAACTATCCTCCGTGCGGACGCTATACGTGAGGAGAAGATAAGAGTTGCTGCCGGTGAGGCTAATGCGATCGAAATGGTACAGAAGGCATATGCGGAGAGCCTTGTAATGCTCCGTGAATCTTCTCCTGATCAGGCAGTACTTCAGCTGAAGGCTATTGAGGCGTTCGGCAAGGCTGCTGACGGCAAGGCTACAAAGATAATCATTCCAAGTGAGATACAGGGACTTGCTGGTCTTGCAGGCGGTCTTAAATCCGTAGTGGACGGTGTGGAAGACGCTGCAGATTCACCTGCTGTTAAAAAATAATAATAAGAGGCAGTCTTGTAAAGGACTGCCTTTTTGTGTGATGTGAATAAGTTATGAATGTTTAAATATGGCGTTTTGTCAATGGACAGTGGATTTCAGGCGGAACGTTTAAAACGCACAAAGCTATTCAAATAGAACTGGGGTCGTATGTCAAAAAAGTCTGCCGCATACTAACGGCAGACTTTCTATTTATAGATATTTTGTTCTGGTTTAATTCATCACCTTGCGGAGCACTGTTTCAGGGTTGTTACTTTATCTTATCAAGCTGATTGATCGTATTTTTAACATCAGGATCGTTTGTCAGTCCGTAAAGTATGCGGAAATATATCTTTGCTCTGGGTATATCCTTCTTTTCGAATGAATCCTTTGCAAGTGCTGCAACTACAGCTGTAACCTCCTCATTCGGACCCGGCTTTAGACCGTACTTTTCAAATGCCTCGTTCACCTTTGTGCGTGACGGAGGATTGATCTTCTTGCCTGTAACAGTGTGTATATGATGCAGCTCAGCTGTAATTATCGGATTGTTTGCGTATATCATAGCCTCGTAATAGAAACAAACTGCACTGTCATAATCCTTTATCTCCACACAATAGAAGCCGAGATTGCAGTAGCAGCGTGAGATCTCTTCTGGGGTGGTTGCAATGCTCAGGGTTTCCTTGGTGCAGCCGAGCAGGTCTTCGGGTTGATTCATGAATTTATAGCACTCAGCCAGTTCGAAGTAAGCATCGGTATTGAGAGGATTGTAGCGGATAGCGTCCTCCAGAACGGCAACAGCGTCAGCTGGTCTTTTAGCCTCCAACAGATTGTAGCCGTGGAGCATTACCATACGTGAAAGGTCAAACGGCGGACGCTCCAGACGCTTTGAGGGTTGATAGAAATAAAGGTAAAGCTGGTGCTCCAGCGGATTGCGAAGGCTCAGGTACATAAGTTCCTCAGTTTCACGGTATGCAAGTCGTATCTTAGTGTAAAGTCCCTCAGTCAGCTTGAAAGCCTCTTCGTGCTTATTATCCTTTATAAGCTGGAGAGCCTCGTTCATAACGGCGTCGAGACGCTTTTCGTCAAGATACATCATTTTTGAGACCTGTTCCTTTTTATCCTCGGGAAGTATCTCGTATGCAAGCTCAGCGATACCGCTTTCGATCTCGGCAGCGTCCTTATGGTTCTTGTATTTTGTGACCTGACCTTCCAGATACGCCATATCAACGCCGTATTCTCCTGAGAGTCCGTCACGTATTTCCTGTAAAATTTCTTTTGTACTCATTTATTTAACTCCTTTTTTGTGGTGCGACTTAGTATGATATCCACCTTACTCCTGTTATTATACCATATTCAGACATAAATTGCAACACTTTTTCACTTAATTTTATCGCTTTTACATAAATTTGTTTTGTTTGGATATTTATTCTTCTTTTTCTTTTTCCTGACCGACCAGCCGAAGTCACCCAGCTTTCGTCCCAGAGCGAAATATTCACCGTGAGCATACGCCATAAGTCCGCACTGCTGGAGATTGAGCTTTCCCTTGCTGTCGATATAGCGTTCGTCAGCATTAACGCCTGTTATCTCAGCGATAAACATAGTGTGGCTGCCGAGCACTTTGGTTTCGGTGACTTTGCATTCAAGACTTACGGGACATTCAGCTATCATAGGAGCTGATACTGTATGAGCAGGCTCAGGAGTAAAATTGCACTGTGCAAATTTGTTGGTGTTTTTACCGCTTTTAACTCCGCAGAAGTCGGTTTGCCTGCACATGGCGGAGGTGGTGAGATTTATGACAAACTCCTTTTTCTCCATGAGAATTGGGTAGGAGTGGCGTGTGGGACGGACTGATATATACGTCATAGGCGGATGCGTGCAGAGAACCCCTGTCCAGGCGATCGTCAGAACATTGGGATTTTCCACAGTGCCGCAGGATACAAGTGCTGCCGGTACAGGGGCGAGCAGTACGCTGCCCTTCCAGTGGTGTTTAGCCATTATTATCCTCCTTATAGTAGTATAATTACATTTTAACACGACATGGGGCAATGTGTCAATCTGTGGGAGAATTTTTATTTCTCTGCCCTTTACAACGGCGGGGAATCGTGATATAATAAAATGTATGACTAACGAAAACGATACTGAAGGAGCAGATATAATGGACAACATCCGCAATTTTTGTATTATTGCCCATATTGATCATGGCAAGTCAACTCTTGCCGACCGTATCTTAGAGCAGACCTTTACAGTAGCCAAGCGTGATATGGAGGATCAGATCCTTGACAACATGGATATTGAGCGTGAAAGAGGAATCACTATCAAGGCACGTGCTGTTCACCTTAACTATAAGGCGAAGGACGGGAAGACATATGTTTTCAATCTGATAGATACTCCCGGACACGTTGACTTCAACTATGAGGTATCACGAAGCCTTGCCGCCTGTGAGGGCGCAATACTCGTGGTGGATGCCTCCCAGGGAATCGAGGCTCAGACTCTTGCAAACACATATCTCGCAATAGAACACGATCTGGAAGTAGTGCCTGTTGTAAATAAGATAGATCTTCCTGCTGCTGATCCGGAGCGTGTTTGCAATGAGATAGAAAATATAATAGGCATACCTGCAATGGATGCTCCCAGAATATCCGCAAAGGCAGGACTTAACATAGAAGAGGTTATGGAGCGCATAGTTACAGATATCCCGGCTCCTAAGGGCAACCCAGATGCACCTTTAAAGGCTCTTATCTTCGACAGCTACTATGATGCATACAAGGGCGTTGTAATATATATCCGTGTGAAAGAGGGTACGGTAAAGGTTGGCGATACTATCCGCCTTATGGCTACAGGTGCAACCTTTACTGTAGTAGAAGCCGGATATATGGATACAAATCAGCTTGTAAACACCGGAGTTCTGCAAGCCGGGGAGGTTGGATATCTTACAGCCTCAATAAAGAGTATCGGCGATACTCAGGTGGGAGATACTGTAACTCTTGACGATAACCCATGTGCAGAGCCGCTGCCCGGCTACCGCAAGGCGAATCCCATGGTATTCTCGGGCATATATCCAGCAGACGGCGCAAAGTACGGCGATTTGCGTGAGGCTCTTGAAAAGCTACAGCTTAACGATGCCTCTCTCACATTTGAACCAGAGACTTCAATTGCACTGGGCTTTGGATTCAGATGCGGCTTTTTGGGTCTGCTCCACATGGAGATAATCCAGGAGAGACTGGAGAGAGAATATAACCTCGACCTTATAACAACTGCTCCGTCGGTTATATATAAAGTAACGCTTACAAACGGTGAGACTTTATATATCGATAATCCGACCAATTATCCCGACCCTGCAATTATCCGTGAGGCACAAGAGCCTATGGTAAAGGCTGAGATACTAACGCCATCTGACTATGTTGGGAATGTAATGGATCTCTGCCAGAACAGACGCGGAGTTTTTCACGATATGCAGTATATCGACGATACCAGAGTAAGCCTTAAATATGACCTGCCGCTCAATGAGATAGTCTACGACTTCTTCGACGTGCTGAAATCACGCACAAAGGGCTACGCCTCCTTTGACTATGAGCTGAGTGAGTATGCTCCATCAAAGCTCGTAAAACTGGATATCCTGCTGAATGGCGATATAGTTGACGCACTGTCGTTTATAATCCATGCGGACAAGGCTTACGAAAAGGCAAGGAAAATGGTTGAGCGTCTTAAAGAGAATATCCCACGTCAGCTCTTTGAAGTCCCCGTGCAGGCTGCTATCGGCGGAAAGATAATTGCCCGTGAGACTATAAAGGCTATGCGTAAGGATGTGCTTGCCAAGTGCTATGGCGGCGATATAACACGTAAGAAGAAACTGCTGGAAAAGCAGAAGGAAGGCAAGAAGAGAATGCGTTCATTGGGTACTGTAGAGGTTCCTCAGGAGGCATTCATGAGTGTACTGAAGCTTGATACTGAATAAGGAGTGATAATAATGAGCAAGGGATCTATCTATAACTGTCCTCACTGCGGAGCCAAGTCTTTTAATCCTGTTACAAAGGCTATGGCAGGAGGTCTTAACTCAAAGGGCAGGGTATGCAAGGCCTGCGGCAGACGCTGCTGCAATGGTCAGGTGTCTACTGTTGTGAATGCGGTTGTATATGTAATTGCGCTTATAGGCGTTATCTGCTTTTATTTTGTGATAGATAATAATCTACTGGCATATGCCCTTATGGCAGGATGCATTTTGGGAGCGTTTCTCATCTGCAAGATATTTGATGCGTTTTTTATGCCGCTTACAAAGGTGATACGAAATGACGTCAGCAGCTGACACGCTGGGAATATATATCCATGTACCGTTTTGTCTAAGGAAATGTCCGTATTGTGATTTTTATTCATGTGAAAACAGCCTGCAAAAGCGTGATGCTTATGTGCAGGCTGTCTGCCGTAATCTGGACTTTTACGGCGACGGCAGATATGTGGATACCATTTATTTTGGCGGAGGAACTCCCTCACTTCTCACGCCTAAGCATATTGAGACGATACTAAGCCATGCAGGTGTAGTGTTTGAACTTAAAAAGCCTGAGGTCACCATGGAGATAAATCCTGCAACAGTTACAGCTGAAACTCTTGATGGCTGCCGGAGAGCAGGAGTTAACCGTATATCCATAGGGGTGCAGGATCTGAATGATGAGGCTCTTCGTACACTCGGACGTCTTCACACGGCACAGCAGGCGATAGATACTGTATATGCCGCAAGAGAGGCAGGCTTTGAAAACATCTCCTGCGACCTTATGATAGGTACTCTTGGGCAGGATTCCGGGAGACTTCGTGAGACTCTTGAAAGGCTCACATCACTGCCAATTACCCACATATCCGCATATCTCCTGAAAATAGAGGATGGGACGCCCTATGCAGCTCAGAATATGAAGCAGCGTGTTCCCAACGATGATGAATCAGCCGACCTCTACATGGAAATGACAGACTTTCTAAGAAAGCACGGCTTTTTCCAGTATGAAGTCTCAAACTTTGCAAAAAAGGACTTTGAGAGCCGTCATAACTGCCGCTACTGGAAGTGTCTGCCGTATCTTGGGATAGGTCCGGCAGCTCATTCATGCATGGATACAAGGTTTTATGTGCCTGCCGATCTGGATGGATTTATAAATGCTGAAAAGCAGACCGTTATTACCGAGGACTCTTCCCCCTGCACTATTGAGGAGCGGATAATGCTGGGACTTAGACTTGTGGAGGGTATACCGCTTGAATGGCTCGGTGAACGCCAGAAACACCTTGCCGAAAGATTTATAAAGGCAGGCTTTATGTCGCAGTCGGACGGACGCTTGTCATTTACGCCGGCAGGATTTTTAGTGTCGAATGCAATCCTTGCAGAAATTTTATATGAGGACTGAATGAACCGGCAAATTCCGGCTCATACTCTTACCGAGGTGAGTTACATGAAAAAAATGGAAATTGCAGGTATTATAGGTATGGCGGCAGCATTGCTTATATCGTCGGTGGGACAGAGCGAGTCTGTGCACGAAAGTCTGGAGGAGGATGTGCTGAGACTTCATATTCTCGCCAACTCCGACAGTATGGAAGATCAGCAGCTCAAATATACTGTCCGTGATGCGGTACTTGAAAAGGGAAGTGTGTATTTTGAAAACGCTGCCTCTCAGGAGGATGCAAAAAACACCGCAAAGGGCTGCCTTCAGAGCATTGAGGAAATAGCACGTGAAACTGTTGCACAGGCAGGATACGACTACACGGTAAATGCAGAGTTTGTGACTATGGCGTTTGATGAGCGCACCTACGAGGAGGTCACACTTCCTGCTGGAGTTTACGACGCCATAAGAATAAACATCGGCAGTGCAGAGGGTCAGAACTGGTGGTGTGTTATGTATCCGCCCCTGTGCATTCCGGCGGCATCGGATGAAGATGTGAATATGGAGCAGTATTTTACTGATGAAGAATCTGAAATGCTCCGTGAACCACAAAAATTCCGCTATAAACTCAAATGTGCTGAGTGGTTAAAAAAATTTTGGGAAGAAGTTTGTGAATAAAATGTAAAAAACGAACTGTGAGGCTTGACTTTGGATTTAGTATGGTGTATACTATTCAGAGTAAACAAAGCAGAGCATCACAGTTCTCACCGTTTGGCAACAGGGTCGAAACGGTCAATACATTCAGTCCTTTAAAAGCCTATAGACAGATTGTGGACTGAGGTGTCAGGAGAGTGCTCACAGTGTGATGCACTCATTTTTGTTTGTAATTAAAATGTTTGGAGGTGCTGGCTTATCAGCAAACAGGAGCTGCAGATCAATGAGGAGATCCGTGATAAGGAAATCCTTGTAATTGACGCCGATGGAACAAAACTGGGAAATATGTCTGCAAGGGACGCACAGAAGCTTGCATACGATCAGGATCTTGACCTCGTTAAGATCGCACCGCAGGCAAAGCCGCCGGTATGCCGTATAATGGACTACGGCAAGTACTGCTTTGAACAGCAGAAACGTGAGAAGGAAGCCCGTAAGAATCAAAAGGTCGTTGCTATAAAGGAAATCAGAATGTTTTCTGCGATAGATACACACGACTTTGAAACAAAGGTCAATCAGGCAAGGAAGTTTCTTGAGGGCGGCGATAAGCTGAAGGTATCAGTAAGATTCCGCAAACGTGCAATAGCACATCCGCAGATTGGCGAGGAGCTGCTTGAAAGATTCAAGGAAGCTTGTGCAGCTGTTGGAACAGTTGAAAAGCCCGCAAAGATGGAAGGCCGTAGTATGGTCATGTTCATTTCACCAAAGGCATCCAAGTAAAAGGAGGATATATCCATGGCAAAGATTAAGACAAAAACACATTCCGGCGCAAAGAAGCGTTTTAAGCTGACAGGTTCCGGTAAGCTGAAGTATCAGAAGACAAATAAGAGACACAGACTCACACAGAAGGATACAAAGCGTAAGAGAATCGCTCGTACCGCAGGTGTAGCTGATGTAACAAACGCACCGGCACTGAAGAAGCTGCTGCCGTATCTCTAATCTGAGAAAGCGAATTTAGAAAAACAAAAAACAGAAAAATCGGAGGTAGAAGATTATGGCACGTGTTAAGGGTGCAATGATGACTCGTAAGAGAAGAAATAAGACACTGAAGCTGGCTAAGGGTTACTGGGGCAGCAAGAGCAAGCACTTCAAGATGGCTAAGCAGGCTGTTATGAAGTCCGGCAACTATGCATACATCGGCAGAAAGCAGAAGAAGAGAGAGTTCAGACAGCTCTGGATAACAAGAATTTCTGCTGCCTGCAAGATGAATGGTATGAACTATTCTACATTTATGAACGGCTGCAAGAAGGCTGGCATTGAACTGAACAGAAAGATGCTGTCTGAAATTGCAATCACCGATCCGGCAGGCTTTACTGCAATCGTTGAAAAGGCAAAGGCAGCTCTGTAAAAAGTAATTTTAACACGCTCTGGTAATATCGGAGCGTGTTTTGTTATAATACTGCCGTACGTCGTCCCATAAGGGGAAATTATGGTATATAATAGTGTAAGGAGGAGATCCTATTGGGCTTTGTTCAGCAGGAGCTTACGGCAAAGGATAATCAGATGATAAAGCTCTACAGAAAGCTTGCAGGCAGCAAAAAGGCAAGGATTGAGGAAAATGCCTTTGTGCTGGAAGGATACAGGCTTGTTTCCGACGCTCTCAAAAATGGAGCAGATATCACAAGGCTTTTTTTAACTGTCGGCGCCTTTGAAAAATATGGCAGCGAACTTTGCACACTTTCAGCTGAAAAGTGCCGTATATACAAGATATCCGACGAGCTTGGCAGATATATGGCTGAGACTGAATCTACGCAGGGAGTGTTTTCAGTATGCAGCCTGCCGGAGAAAAAGCCTCTTGGGGAGTTTGTGAGCAGAGGCGGAGTTTACGCTGTGCTCTATCAGATTCAGGATCCCGGCAATGCAGGCATGATACTCCGTACAGCCGATGCACTTGGAGTCAACGGTGTAATATTCTCAAGGAGCTGTGATATATACAGTCCAAAGGTCGTGAGGGCGACAATGGGCTCGCTTTTCCGGGTGCCGGTTGCGGTATGCTCTGATGTGGATGAAATATTCAGAGAGCTTTCCGGAGCTGGCATAGAAAGCGATGCAGCGGTCGTGAGAAATGAAACAGTGCTTGCAGGAAAATGCGCATATCCCGGCAGTGGAAGAGCTGTTTGGATAGGCAACGAGGGGAACGGTCTGCCCGATGAGATATCGGAAAGATGCAGCAGACGCATAACTATCCCCATGCATGGCAACATAGAATCCCTTAACGCTGCAATGGCAGCCGGCATACTCATGTGGGAAATGACGAAGGGCAGGGAGTGAATATGAATCTTGAATACTGGCTGTGGCTCGTACTTGTGATGGGTGCAGGCAATCCAAAGATATGGGATGTTATTAATACAACTAAAACACCAGAGCGGGCGTACGACGTGCTGAAGGACAGTTCTCAGCGGCAGCGCTTTCACCTTAATGAAAACATAAAACGCTCCGCCTCAAGCTATACGCTCGAACATTCGGAAAAAATTTTAGAGCTGTGCCGTAATAAGAATATATCTGTCGTCAGCTATGACGATGATGATTACCCTGATCAGCTCAGACATATCCACAACTCTCCGGCTGTGCTGTTTTATCAGGGAGATATAGGGATACTTTCAAGATACATCTCTGTCACTGTGGTGGGTACAAGACAGCCCTCGGAGTATAGCGTAAGAGTCGCAGACTGGATATGCAGAGATCTTGCGAGAGCCGGAGTTGTAATAATAAGCGGTTTTGCGCTGGGGATTGATTCGACAGCCCACAGGGCGGCACTTTTGTCACACGGCAGAACTGCCGCAGTTCTCGGGTGCGGTATAGATGTGGATTATCCCAGAGACAACTCCGCGGCAAAGAAATATATTGTAAGGACAGGACTGCTGCTTACAGAATTTCTGCCGGGGACCACTCCTGCTTCCAGAAACTTTCCTCTCAGAAACAGGATACTGTCCGCTCTGAGTCAGGGCACGCTTGTAGTAGAGGCAACTGAAAGGAGCGGTTCACTTATTACAGCGTCTCTTGCACTGGAGCAGGGAAAGAACGTATTCTGTGTTCCGCCAGCAGATTTATTTGACAACAGGTATTCAGGTGTGGTAAAATATCTCCGTGACGGTGCGATACCTGTATTCAGCTATCTTGACATAATTAATGAATACTACGATGCATATGCACATAAGCTTAACTCATCAGTGTTGTTCGGACTTTATCACAATCCGGATGAGTCGTCGGTATTTCCAGACAGCAAAGTGACTGACAGTAAAGACGGCTCAGACAAGCACATCGGGAAAAAGTCTGAGCACAGAAAAACAAAAGAGAAAAAAGAAGAGGAATTTGAAAGTACAGCAGAGGAAAATCAGGAGAAAGCCCAGGATGCAAATGAATTCAGGGACTTTTCAGAGCTTGAAGGCATTGAACTTGATATTGTGGTACTCCTTTCGCAGGAGCACCAGATGCATATTGATGATATAGTTGAACATCTTGGGATATCTGAGGATGAGGCTGCCTCAGCTCTTACAGAGCTTTCGATTGGCGGATATGTAAAGCGTTTCTTCGGACAGTGCTACGGAATCCTGTAGAAAGGAGTCAGCTCTGTTAAAAGCAGAGCGGTTTGATATGGCAAATCTTGTTATAGTAGAGTCGCCGGCTAAGGCAAAAACAATACAGAAATATCTGGGGAAGGACTTTGAGGTGATAGCCTCTATGGGGCATGTCAGAGACCTGCCCAAATCAAAGCTGGGTGTTGATATTGAGCATGGATTCCAGCCCCAGTATACCGATATGAAGGGCAAGGAGGAAGTTATAAAACAGCTCAAAGCTCATGCGAAAAAATGCAGCCGTGTTTACCTTGCAACCGACCCTGACCGTGAGGGCGAGGCAATATCATGGCATATTGCAGCTATGCTGGGTCTTGATATGCAGGACAATAACAGAGTAGAGTTCAACGAGATAACAAAGTCGGGTATAGAACACGGTATGGCAAATCCACACAAGATAGATATCGATCTTGTGAACGCCCAGCAGGCAAGACGTATCGTGGATAGAATCGTTGGCTATAAGCTTAGTCCGTTTTTGTGGAAAAAGGTAAGACGAGGTCTTTCTGCCGGAAGAGTGCAGTCTGTTGCTGTGCGTCTTGTTGTGGATAGGGAAAACGAGATAAAAGCTTTTATCCCGCAGGAATATTGGTCGATCGATGCAAAATTCTCATCGGCATCCTCGCGAAAGGTCTTTTCAGCTAAGCTTGCTTCTGTTGACGGAAAACGTGTTGATAAAACCGAGATAAGCACTAAGGACGAGGCAGACGCTATCCTTGCAAGACTTGAGGGAGCACAGTTCACCGTGTCGAAGGTGAAAAAACGTGTTACAAAGAAGCATCCGGCAGCACCGTTTATAACATCAACTCTGCAGCAGGATGCGTCTTATCGTCTGGGTTTCCAGTCAAAGCGTACCATGAAGGTGGCTCAGGAGCTTTATGAAGGTGTGGACGTTGACGGAATGGGCGCTATAGGTCTTATCACCTATATGAGAACCGACAGCCTGAGAATATCCGACGAGGCAAGAAACGCTGCCAGTGAATATATCAAGGCAACCTATGGTGAAGATTATCTTCCGTCTTCTCCTCGTGTGTACAAGTCCAAGAAAAACGCTCAGGACGCCCACGAAGCTATAAGACCATCAATGCCTTCTCTTACCCCTGCGAGACTAAAAAGCAGTCTCAGCTCCGACCAGTTCAAGCTTTATAAGCTTATCTGGGAGAGATTTATCGCAAGCCAAATGGCAGATGCCTCACTTGATACTGTTTCAGTTGATATAGCTGCAGACGGCTGCATTTTCAAGGCAAGCGGCAGTACAGTGCGCTTCGATGGATTTACTGCGCTCTATGAGGAGACAAAGGACGCCAAGGGTGAAAATAAAAATCTCCCCGAGCTTAACGAGGGCGATATATTAAAACTCCGTTCACTTGACGGAAACCAGCACTTTACCCAACCGCCTGCACGCTTCACAGAAGCGTCTCTTATCAAGACTCTTGAGGAAAACGGCATAGGCAGACCAAGTACCTATGCGCCTACTATTACGACTATAATATCACGTCTCTATGTGGAGCGTGAGGGAAAGTCGCTTAAGCCCACTGTACTGGGCGAGGTTACAACAGAGCTTATGAAGGAGCACTTCCAGAATATAGTTGACGCCGCCTTTACCGCTAAGATGGAAAGCGATCTTGACGAGGTTGAACAGGGCAAGCGTGACTGGGTAAGCGCACTTGACGAGTTTTACGGTGACTTTTCAAAGACTCTTGCCGAGGCTGAGGAGAAGATGGAAGGCAAGCGTGTAAAGGTGCCGGACGAGGAAACTGATGTTGTATGCGAAGTCTGCGGACGAAATATGGTAATAAAGATAGGACGCTTTGGCAGATTCCTTGCGTGTCCGGGCTTTCCGGAGTGCACCAACACAAAGAAAATCGTGCAGGAAACTCCCGGAAACTGTCCAAAGTGCGGAGGAAAGATAATCCTCAAAAAGTCAAAGCGGGGCAGAAGCTTCTATGGATGTTCCCAGTATCCGGAATGTGACTTTATGACATGGAATGTTCCGCTGGAGGAGAAGTGTCCTCAGTGCGGTTCAACGCTTTTCCAGAAGGGCGGCAAGTCGGGGCGCAAGGTGTGTGAAAAGCAGGGCTGCGGCTACGACAGACCTATGAACGACGGAGAATAATAATGGAAAATAAACAAAGAGTCACTGTTATAGGCGGCGGTCTTGCAGGCTGTGAGGCAGCATGGCAGCTTGCACAGGCAGGATATCCGGTAACTATATATGAGATGAAGCCTGTGAAATACACACCGGCTCATCATTACAAGGGACTTTCGGAGCTTGTGTGCTCCAATTCCCTTAAAGCAGACAGACTTGCCTCAGCAGCAGGACTTCTGAAAGCAGAGATGGAGCGTATGGGCTCACTGCTCATACCATGCGCAAGAGCTGTTTCTGTAGCGGCAGGCGGAGCTTTAGCGGTTGACCGTGAGGCTTTTTCCGACATGGTGACAGAGAGGATAACGTCGCATCCGCTGATAACCATACGTACCGAGGAAGCAACAAGTCTGCCTGAGTCTCCTGCAATAATCGCAAGCGGACCTCTTACAGCGGACGGACTTGAAAGGAGCATTGAGGAAAAATGCGGTCAGAGACTGAGCTTTTTTGATGCAGCAGCTCCTATCGTAACCTACGAGAGTCTTGATAAGGATGTGGTGTTTTACGCCTCACGCTACGACCGCGGAGACGCAGACTATATAAACTGCCCCATGAACAAGGAGGAGTATCAGGCGTTTTTCAATGCGCTCATAAACGCCGAGCGTGCGCCGCTCAGTGAATTTGACAAGGAGATATTCCGTGTATACGAAGGCTGTATGCCCATAGAGGTGCTTGCCTCACGAGGCGAGGACACAATGAGGTTCGGACCGCTAAAGCCGGTAGGCCTCATCGACCCACGCACCGGCAGACGTCCGTATGCGGTAGTACAGCTTAGGCGTGAAAACAGCGCAGGTACGCTTTTCAATCTGGTGGGTTTCCAGACAAATTTGAAATTCCCCGAGCAGAAGCGTGTATTCTCAATGATACCGGGACTTCAGAACGCTGATTTCATGCGCTATGGAGTTATGCACCGTAATTCATTCCTCGACAGTCCAAGACTTTTGAGTGCTGATTATTCGCTCCGCACCGACCCGCTCATGTTTTTTGCAGGTCAGATAACAGGCGTTGAGGGATATATTGAATCGGCGGCAAGTGGTATTCTTGCAGGCAGAAATATGGCAAGAAAGCTTTCGGGAAAAGCACCTCTTATTCTGCCGGCAGACACTATGATGGGCGCTCTTGCGGCGTATATAAGCAGTGAGGACACTAAGGATTTCCAGCCTATGGGCTGCAATATGGGCATACTTCCCGATCTTTCAGAGAGAATACGTGACAAAAAGCTGAAATATCAGGCGTATGCCGACAGAGCTTTGGCGTCGCTTGAGAATTACCTGACATCACAGGAAGGATGATAACAAATGAATATTATAGTAGACGCATTCGGCGGAGATAATGCGCCGCTTGAAGTACTGAAGGGCAGCGCACAGGCTGTCAGTGAGTTCGGGATAAAGGTAACTCTTGTGGGTAATACTGACCTTGTTCGAAAATGTGCAGAGAAGAATAATATATCTCTTGAAAATATAGAGCTGCTTCACGCCAGCGAGGTGTTTGATATCCACGCAGAGCCTGTCTCTCTTATAAAGGAGCACAAGAACTGCTCAATGGCTGTTGGAATGCAGGCTCTAAGCGACGGCAAGGGCGATGCCTTTGTATCGGCGGGCAGCAGCGGTGCACTTGTGGTTGGCTCAACTTTTATAGTAAAGCGCATAAAGGGTATAAAGAGGATTGCATTTGCTCCTGTAATGCCAACGTCCAAAAAGCCGTTTCTGCTGCTTGACGGAGGAGCGAATAACGACTGTCGTCCGGAGATGCTCCAGCAGTTTGCGATAATGGGCAGTGCGTATATGGAAAAGGTAATGGGCTTTAAGAACCCAAGAGTAAAGCTGCTGAACGTTGGAGCAGAGGAAACTAAGGGCAGGGAACTGGAGCTTGAAACGTATAAGCTTTTAGAGAACTCTCCCATAAACTTCTGCGGAAACGTGGAGGCACGTGAACTTCCTATAGGCAATGCAGATGTAGTTGTGACCGACGGCTTTACCGGAAATGTGACGCTGAAGCTCTATGAGGGCATGGGCAGCTTCATGAAGGAGCAGCTAAAGGACAATATCTTTTCGGGCGCCGGCAAGCTTGCTGCACTTCTGGTGATAAAGAGGATAAAGGGTATTACTACAAAGATGGATTACAAGGCAACTGGCGGCGCACTTTTGCTGGGAGCTTCAAAGCCTGTGATAAAGGCACATGGCAGCTCTGACGCAAGAGCTTTTTTCAACGCAATTCGTCAGGCAAGGGACTGTGTAAAAGGTAACATGATCGAAGCCATAGCAGATACAGTATTTGATCTGCAGAAAGGATGATTGATTTATGGAACATACAGTATATGAAGATCTTAACCGTTTTGAGGAGTATATCGGCTATCATTTCAATAACAAGGAGATACTTATAGAGGCTCTGTCTCATTCGTCTTATGCTAACGAGAAGAAAAAGTGCCGCTGCAGCAATGAGCGTCTGGAGTTTCTGGGCGACAGCGTACTTTCCATTATTGTATCGGAGTATCTGTTCAGCCATTATACTGAAATGCCGGAGGGCGAACTGACAAAGCTCAGGGCGTCGCTTGTATGCGAAAAGGCTCTGCACGTATTTGCAAAGGAGATACATCTGGGCGACTTCCTGCTTCTGGGTAAGGGCGAGGAGAACACCGGCGGCAGAACACGTTCCTCTATTTTAGCAGACGCATTTGAGGCTGTTATAGCTGCAATATATCTTGACGGCGGCATGGAGCCGGCTAAAAAGCACGTTCTGAGATTTGTTCCAAAGCACGCTGAAAAGAGCGGAAGTCTCAATTTCCGGGACTATAAAACGGTTCTCCAGGAGATAATTCAGAAAAACCCGGAGGAAAAGATTGAATATGTTCTTGCAGGCGAGACAGGTCCCGACCACGACAAGGCTTTTACAGTGAACGTTTGTCTCAACTCAAACGTTATCGGTACAGGTATGGGAAAGAGCAAAAAGTCAGCCGAACAGATGGCTGCCAAGGAAGCACTTATGCTTATGGGTTATGAAGAAACATTGTAATCTGGCGTTTTTCATACCGCACATGGGCTGTCCGAATATGTGCAGCTTCTGCGACCAGAGAGCCATAAGCGGCGAGGTGAAGCCGCCGACTCCTGAAGAAATTGCAGAGCAGTGCAGAGAGAGCCTTATAGGCGGTATTGACGGGAAAAATTCAGAGATAGCCTTTTTCGGCGGAAGCTTCACAGCTATCCCGGAGGAGCAGATGACAGCCTGCCTTGAGGCAGTACAGCCATACTTGGGCAGTGGCGGTTTTTCGGGAGTGCGCATATCCACAAGACCCGACGCAGTGCCGGACAGGATACTTGCCATTCTAAAGAAATACGGTGTGACTGCAATAGAGCTTGGGGCTCAGAGTATGTCGGACAGAGTGCTTTTGCTGAACAGGCGTGGTCATACGTCGCAGGACGTGCGGGAGGCGTCGAAGTGTATAAAGTCACACGGCTTTTCGCTGGGACTTCAGATGATGTATGGTCTTTTCGGCAGCACTGCCGAGGACGAGGAACATACCCTTTCTGAGTGTATAAAGCTCCGTCCGGATACTATGAGGATATATCCCACAGTAGTCCTGGAGGGAACTCACCTTGGAGAGCTTTATAAAAGCGGAAGCTATATCCTGCCCTCATGGGACGATATGCTGACATTTACAGCAGATGCCATATGCCGGCTGAAGGCAGAGGGGATAAATCTCATACGTCTTGGTCTTCACGCTGAAAAGGGCATTGAGGAGCGCATTCTGAGCGGATTTTATCATCCTGCACTCAGAGAGCTTGCAGAGGAACGGCTCTATCTTGCGGCAATGAAAAGGTGGGCGGAGAGTCATGTGGATATCCTCACGGAGCAACGCAGCAAGGTGACGTACATACTTGCGGAGGTCTCAACTGGAGACGCAGGTCTTGCGGCTGGTCACGGCAGAGCAAACAGAAAGGCATTTGCTGAATTTACTCTGGGGGCAAGGCTCAGGATAAGCGAAAGAAATGACTTTTCAGAGGGCATGATGAAACTCAGCCTTTGCATGGAGGATAAGTCGGGCACACTAAAACAACTCGGAGAGGAAGTGTACAATGTATTTAAAATCACTGGAACTTCAGGGCTTTAAGTCCTTTCCGGATAAGATAAAGCTTAATTTCGACGCAGGTCTGACGGCGGTAGTAGGTCCGAACGGCAGCGGAAAGAGTAATATCGGCGATGCAGTAAGATGGGTACTGGGTGAACAGTCCACCAAAACTCTGCGCGGAAACAAAATGGAGGATGTTATTTTTTCCGGTACCAAACAGCGGAAGCCTACTGGATTTGCAATGGTCACACTCAATATTGATAACAGCTCTGGCATCCTTGGGGAGGAGTATGGCGATGATGTAAGCGTTGCACGAAAGCTCTATCGAAGCGGTGAAAGTGAATATCGGATAAACGGTAAGCTGGTGCGTCTTAAAGATGTAAACGAGCTGTTTATGGATACGGGTATGGGCAGAGACGGCTATTCCATAATAGGACAGGGACGCATTGCTGAGATAGTCAGCGCAAAGAGCACAGACCGCCGTGATATCTTTGAGGAGGCTGCGGGAGTTTCAAAATTCCGCTATAAGAAAGAGGAGGCACAGCGTAAGCTTGCCCATGCGGAGGATAACCTATCCAGACTGAGGGATATTGCCTCTGAACTTGAGGGACGTGTTGAGCCGCTGCGTTTGCAGGCTGAAAAGGCAAAGAAATTCCTTGTGCTTGCAGAAGAGCAGAAACAGCTTGAAGTTTCCCTCTGGATACAGCAGTCAGACGCCCTTAAAGCTAAGCTCCAGACGCTTTCCGATGAGCTTTTGCAGGCTCAGGCTGAATATGAAAATATAAAGCGTGATCTTGAAACTGCCGAGGAGCAGGTGCAGGAGGGCTACAGAAAACTTCAGGAGAGCACTCTGAAAGTCGAGGAGTTTCGTGACAGGATAAAAGCTGCCGAGGAGGAGACTGCACAGCTTACAGCATCTCTTGCGGTGTGTGAAAACGATATACAGCATGCCTTACAGCGTTCCGGAGGACTTGAAGCGCAGGCAAAGGAGCTTTCCGGACAGTCAGAAAATGCAGGCAAATATCTCACTGAACTCCAGGAGCAAGAGGAAAAGCTCCACCGCAGGGAAGTTGCTCTGCGTGTGGAATCCGAACAGCTGCAGCACGACTGGGAACGCATGGAGGAAAAAGCTGCCAGCCTTGGCGAGGGATTTGATGAAGCCGGAAAACTTCTCCAGGAGCTGTATGTAAAACAGGGACAGCTTAAAGTAAGACGTGAAAACGTTCTCCGCCAGCAGGAGGAGTATAACGCACAGCTTGCCGGAAATAGTATGCGAATGGCTGCTATAGCTCAGGAGCACGAGGCTCAGGCTGAGAAAACTAAGAAGTGGTCGGAGTCTCTTTCTGAGATTGAGAACAAGCTCTGCAGAATGAAAGCTGACATTGAACAGCAGCATAAAATATGCGGTGAGGCACTTCGTCAGGCCGACGCTTTGCGAGCTGAGAAAAACCAGATAGCCTTTTCCATACGTGAAAAGCAGCAGAGACAAAAGCTGCTGTCCGATATGGAGCAGAACATGGAGGGCTTTGCAGGAAGTGTTAAGGCAGTTCTCAGGGCTGACGGCGGAAGTCCGGAAGGCGTGCACGGCACAGTCGCACAGTGTATCGAGACCGACAGCCGGTGCGGAGTTGCCATTGAGACGGCTCTTGGCGGAGCAATGCAGAATCTTATTGTGGATGATGAATCCTCCGCTAAAAAGTGGATAAGATTCTTGGCACAGCACCGAGCAGGACGTGCAACATTCCTGCCGGTAACATCTGTAAAGGGTAAGACGCTGTATGAACCGGGTCTTGAAAATGAGCCGGGCTTTGTGGACTATGCATTTCGACTTGTAAAATACGCACCCGTACACGAGGGTATAGTAAAGTCACTGCTCGGCAGGATAGCAGTTGCAGAAAACTTAGACCGTGCCTCTGATATTGCAAAGAAATATGGCTACCGATTCCGTATTGTTACTCTGGACGGACAGGTCATCAATGCAGGAGGCTCATTCACCGGCGGCTCTGCACAGAAGAGCGGCGGCATGATAACACGTAAGACTGAAATATCCTCTCTCAAGCAGAATATAGAAGCTCTCAGGATACGTGAACAGGAAAACGCACGTAAGCTTTCAAAGGCTGAGACTGAAACTGCTGAAATGCAGGCTGCCATTGAGGAACTGCGCCGGAAATGTGCTCAGGCTGAGTCGGACTTTATGCAGGCAAAAGCTGAATCCGACAAGGAACAGTATCTGCTCGGACAGATAGAGATGAGAAAAACTGAACTGCTTGCTCAGCAGCAGGACGTCCAGGATAAGAGCAGAAAGGCTCGTGAGGAGATAGGCGCTCTTGCAAAGGCTCTCACTCAGGCTGAAGATGAGATAGCAAAGGCTCAGTATAGAATGGCTGAAGCTCAGGGAATGCGTGACAGTCTCCGTGAGGAGCAAAGCGCTCTTGCTGAAAAGCGGGCGCAGATGCGCATTGAGACAGCGGCTCTGGAAAAAGATATGGACGCACTCCAGCGTGAGCTTGACAGCGCCGAGGAGCAGAAGAAAAATGCTAAGGAACGTGCTATTCAGGTAAGAGATGAGCTTGCTGCAGCATATAAGCTTATTGCTGATAAAAAGCAGGAGGCTGAAAATTCAAGGCTGCGTCTTGGTATGCTTGATGAGATAAAGAAAAACTCACAGCAGGAGATGACTCACTGGAAGACAGTCCACGACACTCAGCAGCAGCATATACGCCAGCTGCAGGAGGGTATGAAGTCCACCAATGAGGCAAAGCAGAAATACGCCGGCACTGTAACAAGACTGGAGGAGAGAAAGATATCCGTCCAGAATGAGTACGACGGCATTATAAACAGGCTTTTAGAGCAGTATGAAATGACTCGTACCGAGGCTCTTGAAATGGCAAAGCCACTTGAAGATGTGGCGGCAGCCCAGAGGGAACTCTCGTCACTTAAAGGAAAGATACGTGCTTTGGGCAGCGTGAACGTTTCTGCTATCGAGGAGTATGAGGACGTATCCACACGCTGGAGATTCCTCACGGCACAGATGAAGGACGCCGAAAATGCCAAGTCTGAACTGGAAGAACTGATAGAACAGCTCACTGAGGAGATGCAGAAAATATTCTCCGAAAGCTTTGCTGAGATAAATAAAAACTTCAAGGCGATATTCCGTGACCTGTTCGGCGGAGGTGAGGCGAATCTCACGCTGACCGACCCTGAAAACGTACTCGAATCCGGCATTGAGATACACGTTGCACCGCCAGGAAAGGTCATAAAGAATCTGATATCACTGTCGGGCGGTGAGCAGTCGTTTGTGGCGATAGCAATATATTTCGCCATACTCCGGCTGAGACCATCACCGTTCTGTATACTCGACGAGATCGACGCAGCTCTCGACGAGGGCAATGTAAGAAGATACGCCCAGTATCTCCACAATTTTACAAACACCACCCAGTTTATTCTGGTAACTCACAGAAGAAGTGCTATGGAGGAGGCAAAGGTGCTCTATGGCGTTACTATGCAGGAAAGCGGAGTTTCAAGGCTTCTGCGAATGGAGCAGGAGGAGTTTGAGGCTGAAACATCAGCCGCAGGTATCAATTGAGCATAACTAAAGTGAAAGGAGCATTATTATGGGACTTTTCGGAAAAAAGAACAAAAAGGAAAAGAAGGGCATTTTCGGCAAGAAACATCGTGAGGAGCAGGAGGACATACTGGAGCAGGAGGAAAAGTCGGAGACGCCGGAAGAAACTGAGACTGAGGCTGAAACTGAGACTGCGCCTGCTCCGGAAAATGATATAGACGCCGCAATATATGAGCGTGAATCCGCAGTCCGTGAGGAGGAGGAACGTATGCGTGCCGAGGCTGCTGAGGCGGCTGAAAAGGAGCGTGCCGAGGCAATGGTTCTTGCAGCGCAGGCAGCACAGCTTGCCTCCCTTTCACAGGACGCCGACCAGTTTGAGGCTATCCCGGAAGATGATGAATACGAGGAAAAAGAATTCCAGTCTGAACCAGAAGCCGCAGCTGAGCCTGAAACTCAGGAGGAATCGGCGACTGAACTCAAAACTGAAACTCAGGAGGAAGAAAAAGAAGCTGAACCAGTCAGAGAATGGAAAGGCATATTTTCCAAGATAAAAGAGGGGCTGCGCAAGACAAAGGAATCCATGATGGGCAGGATCCAGAGCGTTCTGAGCAGCTTTACTAAAATCGACGAGGACCTCTTTGATGAGCTGGAGGAGATCATGATAATGGGCGATATGGGTGTGGAGACGTCCGAGGCCATATGCAATGCGCTTCGCCAGAGGATAAAGGAACGTGGCGTTACAGATCCCAAGGAGATCATGGGTATGATACAGGAGATAATCACCGAAATGCTCGGTGAGGATCAGCAGCTTGACCTCAGCACAAAGCTTTCAGTAATAATGGTAATAGGCGTAAACGGCGCTGGTAAGACTACTACTATCGGCAAGCTCTGTCACCAGCTCAAAGCTGAGGGCAAGAATGTTATCGTTGCAGCAGCGGATACATTCCGTGCGGCAGCTATCGATCAGCTCGAGGTATGGACACAGCGTTCGGGAGTGCCGCTTATCAAGCATGAGGAGGGCTCAGATCCTGGTGCAGTTGTATATGATGCGATCGACGCCGCAAAGGCAAGAGGCTGTGATGTTCTCATATGTGACACAGCAGGCAGACTCCACAACAAGAAGAACCTTATGCAGGAGCTTGCCAAGATAAACAGGATAATTTCCACAAGAGCAGAGGGATGCAGCGTTGAAACCCTGCTTGTGCTCGACGCCACCACCGGTCAGAACGCCGTAAATCAGGCACGTCTTTTCAAGGAGACTGCCGATATTACAGGCATAGTCCTCACAAAACTCGACGGCACAGCAAAGGGCGGTATAATCGTTTCCATCAAGAACGAGCTTGATATTCCTGTAAAGCTTATCGGCGTAGGCGAGAAGATAGACGATCTCCAGCCTTTCCATGCAGAGGACTTTGTAAGTGCCCTCTTTGAACGAGAGGAGCGTGTGTGATGAAGGTCATACTTGCATCGAACAACAAGAACAAGATACGGGAGATGGCTCGTATACTTGAGCCGTTCGGCATGGAGGTGGTGTCTCAGCGTGAGGCAGGCGCAGACTTCGAGGTGGAGGAAAGCGGAGCTACATTTCGTGAAAATGCTGAGATAAAGGCTGCTGCTGTGTTCGAGAGACTGCGCAAACCCGTTATTGCAGACGACAGCGGACTTGTTGTGGACGCTCTCGGCGGTGCTCCGGGAGTATATTCCCACAGATATGCAGGAGAAAATGCTAAAGATAAGGAAAGATGCGAAAAGCTCCTCAGTGAGATGACAGATGTCCCGGAGGAAAAGCGTACAGCAAGGTTTGTTTGCGAGATATGCTTTATCGACGAAAACGGCATCAGGCATTTCTTCACCGGCAATTGCGAGGGAATAATAGGTACAGAGGAAAAGGGTGAAAACGGCTTTGGTTACGACCCGGTATTCTACTGTGATGGGAAGTCTCTTGCGGAAATGACAGATGACGAAAAGAACAGTATCAGTCACCGTGGCAATGCGCTCAGGCTGATGAGAGAATATTTGGAGGAAAGATAATATGCTTACAAGCAAACAGAGAGCAAAGCTGAGAGGCATTGCAAGCACATACGAGACAATTTTCCAGATAGGCAAGAGCGGTATCGGAGACCAGCTTGTACAGCAGGTTCTGGACGCACTGAAAAAACGTGAGCTTATCAAGATACATGTTCTTGACAACTGCGAATACAGCGCAGGCGAGGCAGCTGCAATTCTGGCTGAGCGTTCAAAGTCCGAGGTAGTACAGGTTATCGGCAGTCGTTTTGTGCTCTATAAGCGCAATCCGCAGGATCCAGTCATAGACCTTAAAGACTGATCAATGAAACGTATCGGCATATACGGCGGAAGCTTTGATCCGGTGCACAATGGACACATACATCTGGCGAAAACTGCAATGGAGGGTCTTAGCCTTGATGAGATAGTGTTCGTGCCGGCTAATATTTCCCCGTTCAAGCAGGACAGGATAGACGTTACAAGCGGCGAGCACCGTCTGGCTATGCTCCGTCTGGCTGCTGAGGATATGGAAAATGTGACAGTCAGCGGATATGAACTGAATGCTCAGAGCGTGAGCTACACGGTGTATACTCTCCGTCATATGAAAGAGGTCTATCCGGACTGTCAGCTTGTGCTGCTTATGGGCAGCGATGGACTTATGAGCCTTGAACGGTGGTTTTGCTGGCAGGAGATAATGTCGCTGGCAGAGATAGGATGTGTATCACGAAACGGAGACGACGGCGATAAACTTCGGAAAAAGGCGGAGATACTGTCAAAATTCGGAATGGTGCACATCTTTTCCGACAACGCTCTTCCAATGTCTTCAACGGAAATTCGCAGTGCACTCAAAAAAAATGAAGATTGTTCTTGCTATTTGCCGGAAAAAGTAGTAGAATATATAGTAAGGCATCATCTGTATAACAGATGACGGAAGGAGGCGCAGCTTATGTATGATGCAGAGAATATGCAGGCTTTTTTGAAAAAGCGTCTTTCAAACGAGAGATACGAACACACCATGAATGTTGCACGGGAGTGCAGACGTCTGGCAAAGCTCTACGGAGAAGACGAGGATAAGGCTTATTTCGCCGGAATGGTTCACGATATATGCAAGGAGGACCCAAGAGAACAGCAGTTGCAATGGGCAGCTCTGTCGGGAATGGGCTTTTGTGACGAGGAGGCATCTTCGTGGAAGGTCTGGCACGGAGTGGCAGGAGCATATTTTCTGAAAAATCATTTTGGCGTTGCAGACAAGGATATCTTAAATGCAGTACGCTTTCATACAATAGGCAGAAGCGGTATGTCATTGCTTGAGAAGATAGTATATCTTGGCGATATGACATCAGAGGAGCGTAACTACAGCGGAGTTGATATCATGCGTGAAACCTGCAATAAAAGCCTTGAAAAGGGAATGCTGTATGCGCTCAGGTATTCAATGAAAAAACAGCTGAAGCGGTGCGCCGTAATTCCGCACTTCACACTGGAGGCATATAACGAATATACGAATATGTTTCCTGAGGACACATATCATATCTGAATGCTGATTGGGTAAGGTGAAAAACAATGGGAAGCAAAAAGAAAAACGCCAGCAATGGCTCCGTAAACGACAACATGGAATGGTACGATGACGGACAGCAATATGAAGAAGATGAGGTATACTCTGCACAGGCAGAAAAGAGAAGCTTTAAGAATGTGCTCCTGAATATCGGACTTAAAGTTGTATCAGTAGCAGCAGCGGCGGCGATAATAATTGCACTGGGCGTAAATTTGCCTATAGTTGCATACCGCACGGTTAGTGGCAATGAGGTGGTCGTAGAGAATATTTCCTATCTTGATACGATTAAGCGTGCACAGCCTGCTATTCTTCAGGAGGGTGAGCTTGAAAAACCGGCTCCCGAAGCAGTTGATGAGCTTGATCTCAAGCAAGAGGTTATCGAAAAACAGGATGAACACAACGATGGACTTAACCTTGACCAGATAGTAGAGGGACAGTATACCCTGCTGTTCATGGGCATGGATGAGAGTGGTATGCTATCGGATGTAAACTGGATATTTCAGTTCGACCTGTTTGCGGGCACAATGAATGTCCTCCAGATACCAAGAGACAGCTTTATGCCGGACTATGCAAATTTGTCAACAGGTAAATTCAACAGCGTATATGGTTCCGGTCAGGAGCAGGGAGTAACTCAGCTCCAGCGTGTAGTAAACTGCATTGAGGAGAGCTTCTGCGTTGTTATCGACTGCTATGTAAAGCTTGACTGTGAGGATATAAAGCATATCGTTGACTCGGTGGGCGGTGTACCAATTACTCTGCCAGAGGAGATAGTTTATGAGGCGGACAAGGTGCTTCCGGCAGGAGAACAGGTACTTACCGGTGAGCAGTCTGAGTGGTTTATCAGGTTCAGAAGAGAGTATGATGAGGGCGATATCGGACGAGTAAAAGCTCAGAGAATATTCCTTGCAGCAGCTATGGAAAGGCTCCTGAATATGGGCGAGGCTGGTCTTATGGACGCCATGGAGGAGATATACGACAACGAGTGGCTGGCAACAGATCTTTCTCTGGCTGAGATGAGTATGCTTGCCGACTTTGCCTCAAAGCGGCTTACTTTAGACAGTGTGAATATCTTCATGGTGCCCGGCGAGGGTGCTATGTGGAATGGTCAGTCGGTGTATTCCATCCACAAAAACGAGACTATCGACATAATCAACGGATATTTCCGACCATATCAGAATGAGGTCTATCCGGAGGAAAGCACTATTACCGAGCTTATTCCCGAGGGTCAGTATCTTGATAATACAAACGACGGCAACAAGGAGAACCTTGACGATATAAGCAATGGTGATACCGACGCCGGACGACAGAATATATATAGTTAAGGAGTAAAACAAATATGGCAGAAAACAAGCTTCTTGAAACGATCGTAAAGGCTCTCGACAGCAAGCGTGCTGAGGACATACAGGTAATAGGCGTTGGTGAGCTTACGATATTGGGCGATTATTTTGTAATTGCAAACGGTACAAGTACAACACACACACGTACTCTTGCAGACGAGGTTGAGTATAAGCTGTCGGAAATAGGAGTTGAGCCTATCCGCCGAGAGGGCAGAGGTAACGGCTCAAGCTGGATCGTTCTCGACTACGGCGACATTATAGTTCACGTATTCTATAAGGAGGCAAGAGACTTCTACAAGCTTGAGCGTATGTGGGCTGACGGAGAGCATATTGATATTTCACAGTGGCTGAAGAAGAACTGAGGAGGTAGTTCACAATGGCTGAGACCGGCAAAAAAATATCTATGGCAATAGGCATATATGTAATAGTGAAAGCTGTTATAAATCTGATTTTAGGATTTTCTTTCGGCAATATTATGAGTCTGGTCATAGCAGGAGTTATATTTGTGCTGCTTTATAAGAGAGTACCGTATACAAATTATATAATAGCAGCATATCTAATCATCATATTCCTTGCGTATTTTTGGGGAAATATCACCAATCTGGGAAACAGCTGGGTATACTGGCTCTACCTTGCAGAGGGACTTATCGACCTTGCATCAGGTGTTCTTCTCATAGTCAGCAAGAATATAAAGGCGTACTATCAGCAATAAAAATTTAAAATAAAGGATGAATAAACATGAGCAAGTATGATTTTACCGCCATTGAGAAAAAATGGCAGAAGTACTGGGAGGATAACCACTCCTTCCGTGCAGGCACCGATTACAGCAAGCCTAAGTTTTATGCCCTTGTAGAGTTTCCATATCCGTCAGGACAGGGACTTCATATAGGACATCCCCGTCCTTATACGGCAATGGATATCGTATCCAGAAAGCGCCGTCTTGAGGGCTACAATGTACTGTTTCCGATGGGCTGGGACGCATTTGGTCTGCCCACTGAGAACTTTGCCATCAAGAACAAGATACACCCGGCAATCGTTACTAAAAACAACGTTGCACGTTTCAAGGGTCAGCTTCAGTCATTAGGTCTGTCGTTTGACTGGGAGAGAGAAGTAAATACCACCGATCCCGATTACTTCCACTGGACACAATGGATATTCCTTCAGATGTTTAAGAAGGGTCTTGCTTACAAGAAGGAAATGGCTGTAAACTGGTGTACATCATGTAAGGTCGTACTTGCAAACGAGGAGGTTGTAGGCGGCGTATGCGAACGCTGCGGCGGTGAGGTTGTCCGCAAGGTAAAGTCTCAGTGGATGCTGAAGATAACTGAGTATGCCCAGAGACTGCTGGACGATCTGGACGAGGTAAACTATCTGGAAAGAATAAAGACTACACAGCGCAACTGGATCGGACGTTCCACAGGTGCGGAGGTCGACTTTGCAACTACTGCCGGCGATACCCTCAGAATATATACAACACGTCCCGATACTCTTTTCGGAGCAACATATATGGTAATGTCTCCTGAGCATCCGATGATTGAAAAGTGGAGCGGCCGTCTGGAGAATATGGATGAGATACGTGCATATCAGGAAAAGGCTGCCCGTAAGTCCGACTTTGAGCGTACTGAAATGGCAAAGGAAAAAACCGGCGTATGCCTTAAAGGCGTATGCGGCATAAATCCTGTAAACGGCAAGCAGATTCCCATATTCCTGTCTGACTACGTTCTTATGAGCTACGGTACAGGCGCTATCATGGCAGTTCCGGCTCATGATACACGTGACTATGAATTTGCAAAGGTATTCGGTCTGCCTATTATTGAAGTCGTAAAGGGCGGAGATATTGATAAGGAGGCATTTACCGACTGCGAAACAGGCATTATGACAAACAGCGACTTCCTTGATGGTCTTACTGTCGAGGAGGCAAAGGTGAGGATAAAGGAATGGCTGGAGACAAATGGCAAGGGCGAAAGCAAGGTAAACTTCAAGCTTCGTGACTGGGTGTTTTCACGTCAGAGATACTGGGGCGAGCCTATCCCGATAGTGCACTGTGAAAAGTGCGGCTATGTGGCGCTGCCTGAGAGTGAGCTGCCTCTTACCCTGCCGGATGTTGACAGCTATATGCCTACCGACAACGGCGAAAGTCCGCTTTCCACCCTCGACAGCTTTATCAATACCACCTGTCCACAGTGCGGAGGTCCTGCAAAGCGTGAGACAGATACAATGCCGCAGTGGGCAGGCTCATCATGGTACTATCTGCGCTACTGCGACCCAAAGAACGACAAGGAGCTTGCCTCAAAGGAAGCTCTTGACTACTGGATGCCTGTTGACTGGTACAACGGCGGTATGGAGCATACAACTCTTCACCTGCTGTACTCACGTTTCTGGCACAAGTTCCTGTATGATCTGGGCAAGGTGAGCACTAAGGAACCTTATATGCGCCGTACATCTCACGGTATGATACTGGGTGAGGACGGTCAGAAGATGTCCAAGTCCAGAGGAAACGTTATAAATCCCGACGATGTAGTAGCGACATATGGCGCAGATACGCTCCGTCTGTACGAGATGTTTGTAGGCGATTTTGAAAAGACTGCTCCATGGAGCACATCAAGTATCAAGGGCTGCAAGAGATTCCTCGACAGAGTATGGGCACTTCAGGACGTGCTTGTTGACGGCGATGAATACCGTGACGAGCTGAAGTCAAAATTCCATAAGACTATCAAGAAGGTATCCGAGGATATTGAGAACCTGAAGTTCAACACAGCAATCGCTGCAATGATGGAGCTGCTCAACGATATCGCAGCAACAGGCAGCGTAAACCGTGCAGAGCTGAGAACTCTCATAATGCTGCTGAATCCTTTTGCACCACACATCACTGAGGAAATGTATGAGGCAAACTGCGGCGGCATATTGAGTGAGCAGTCTTGGCCTGAATACGACGAGACTCTCTGCGTAGACCAGACAGTTGAGATTGTAGCACAGATAAACGGCAAGGTAAAATGCAAGCTGAATATCCCCGTTGGAGCTGAAAAGGACGCTGTACTCCAGATGGTCGAGAATGAACCAAAGATGCAGGAGGCTCTTGAGGGCAAGAATATCATCAAGAAGATATATGTACCAAATAAGCTGGTTAATTTTGTGGCAAAATGACAAAAATAGTGTGCTCCAAAAAAACGGCTTGACAAGAATATGAAAACGTGGTAGAATATAATATAAATTAATGCAAGCTATATGAAAAACAGAGAAGTATCCCGTATGTCATAAGTGATATATCGGTGGTATAGGTCGGAAAGAGGTAATCTCTGACTGATCATCCTCTGCCGTGGCGGCAAAGGGAGGGAAATGTAAGTGGCAGAAGTTCGTGTTGGCAAAAATGAATCTCTGGATACAGCGCTCAAGCGTTTTAAGAGATCCTGTGCTAAGGACGGCGTGATTGCTGAAGTTCGAAAGAGAGAACATTACGAAAAGCCTTCAGTAAAGCGTAAGAAGAAGTCTGAGGCTGCTCGTAAGCGCAAGTATTAATAATAATCTGCGATACAGCATAGCGGGCGCACTGATGAGTGCGTCCGCTTTTTATCTATAAAAGCGAAAGGAGATCCGGACGATGTTCAGAATAACTATCGCACTAAATACTATATGTGATCTGTCGCCTGCACTTCTGAGGAAGCACGGAATAAAGGGACTGCTCCTTGATCTTGACAATACTCTGACTACTCACGACAATCCAAAGCCCGCAGAAGGCGTTATGGAGTGGATAGAGACTATGAAGAATAATGGCATAAAGCTGTGTATAGTCTCAAATAATCATCCGCCAAGAGTAAAACCCTTTGCTGATATGCTGGGACTCGACTTTGTGTGCGAGGGGAAAAAACCTCTTTCAAAGGGGTTTCGTGAGGCAAAGGAGAGGATGGGGCTTCAGTGGAGCGAGCTTTCGGTGGTGGGCGACCAGATATTTACAGATGTGCTGGGGGCAAATCTCAAAAGGCTCAAATGCGTTTTTGTATTCCCAATTGAGCACGAGACTACTCTCTTTTTTAAGTTTAAGAGAAAGATGGAGATACCGTTTCTTCCAAAAAAGCTTACAGAACCTATAGACGAATGAAAGGATGGATATATATGAAAAAAGTACTTGTAATACACGGACCTAATCTCAACCTGCTCGGAGAGAGAGAGCCGGGAGTTTACGGCAGCACAACGTTTGCTCAGCTCAACGAGATGATAATGGACAAGGCGGAGAGCCTTGGCATGGAGTGCGAAATATTCCAGTCTAACCACGAGGGAGCAATAATCGACCGTCTCCATGCGGCAAGAAAGAATTTCGATGGCGTGGTAATAAATGCAGGCGCATATACACACTATAGCTATGCTATACACGATGCTATCCACGATATCCGCATACCTGTTGTGGAGGTGCATATCAGCAATATCCATGCAAGAGACGCCTTTCGCTCACATTCTGTGATAAGTCCCGTATGCGTAGGAACTATCGCAGGCTTCGGCATAAACAGCTATTTTCTGGGACTTCAGGCTTTAGCCGATATGTAAGGTGAATAATATGAATAAGCGTATAGAAAAACTTATGGAGCTGCTGCCCGGTGATATTGACTGTGCTCTTATTACATCTGATGTGAACAGGCGGTATTTTACAGGTATGCTCTCATCGGCAGGAACACTTGTGTGCTTTCGTGAGGAGGCTTACCTTATAATTGACTTCAGATATATTGAAAAGGCAAGGAAAACGGCCAAAGGCTGTAAGGTCATAAGGCAGGACAATCTCTACAGTCAGATAAAGGAGCTTCTTGCAAAGCATGGTGCAAAGACTGTTACTGTGGAGTCTATGGAGATGTGTCTCTATAATTTTGCCCAGCTCAAAGAAAAGCTCAGTGACCAGGCGGAGTTTGATAGCACAAATGTGCTGAGCAAGGCGATATATGCCTGCCGTATGGTGAAAGAGCCGGAGGAGACAGAATATATCCGGCAGGCTCAGGGTATTGCAGAGGAGGCTTTCCAGTATATCCTCGGCTTTATAAGAGAGGGCGTTTCTGAGCGTGAGATACAGCTTGAGCTTGACTTCAAAATGCTCCGGCTTGGCGCAGAGGAGCTTTCGTTCCCGACTATTGTGCTCACTGGTACGGCTACATCAATGCCCCATGGAGTTCCCTCGGCGGACAGGATTGTACAAAAGGGGGATTTTGTGCTCATGGACTACGGCGCAGCAGTAAACGGCTATCACAGCGACATGACACGAACTGTAGCAGTGGGACAACCCTCAGAGGAAATGGAGCTTGTATATAACATCGTCCTCACCGCTCAGGAAAAGGCTCTTTCAGCAGTGCACAGCGGCATAACGGGTCATCAGCTCGACTCAATAGCACGTACCCACATAGCAGAGGCAGGCTATGGTGAATGCTTCGGGCATTCTCTGGGTCATGGTGTTGGCATGGAGATACATGAGTACCCAAACGCTGCACCGTCAAATACAGCTGTGTTTCGTCCGGGAAATGTTGTGACTATTGAGCCGGGTATATATATCCCCGGGAAATTCGGCGTAAGAATAGAGGATTTTGTGCTTGTAACAGAAAATGGGTGTGAAAATCTCACGTCAGCGCCTAAAAATATGATTATTTTATAACCTGGATAAAATTTTTATCAGATAGGTATTGCCAAAACTTTTTTTTGTAGTATAATAAGAATATATTATGCGTTTTGTGAACTGTAGAAACGGTTCACTATTAAACGACACAATAAACGGAGGTTTAATTTTTATGATTTCAGCAGGCGACTTCAGAAACGGTGTAACATTTGAGATGGATGGCAACGTTGTACAGGTAATCGAATTTCAGCACGTAAAGCCGGGTAAGGGCGCAGCTTTTGTCCGTACAAAGTATAAGAATGTTATCACAGGCGCAGTTGTAGAGCGTTCATTTAATCCTACAGATAAGTATCCCACAGCTTTCATTGAAAGAAAGGATATGCAGTATCTATATAACGAGGACGATCTGTACTACTTCATGGATATGGAAAGCTATGAGCAGATCCCGATTGACAAGTCAAAGCTGGGTCCGTCCTTTGCATTTGTAAAGGAGAACACAGAGGTTAAGGTATTGTCCTACAAGGGCAACGTATTTGGCGTAGAGCCGCCTTTCTTCGTAGAGCTTGAGGTTACCGAGACAGATCCGGGCTTCAAGGGCGATACAGCTACAAATGCTACAAAGCCGGCTGTTCTCGAAACAGGCGCAGAGATTAAGGTGCCGCTGTTCATTGATCAGGGTGATATGATTCGTATCGACACAAGAACAGGCGAATATATGGAACGTGCATAAGTTATCCGCCATATTGAATGGAGGTAGATTTATATGAAACTTAGCGAGCAGATGTCTTATTTTAAAGGTCTTGTAGATGGCATGGAAATCGACCTTACCACTAAGGAAGGCAAGATTCTTAGCCAGCTCATGGAAGTTCTTCAGGCTTCAGTTCTCTATATCGACGATCTCCAGAATCAGGTAGACGAGCTGACAGAGCTTTGCGAGGATCTGGATTCCGATCTGGGCGCAGTTGAGGAGCTGCTGCTTGATGAGGATGAAGAGATCGAGTTTGACGACGACGATGACGATGATGATTATGATTACGACATCGACGACGACGAGGAGCTCTATGAGACAGTATGTCCCACCTGCGAGAACACTATCGTACTGGCTGATTCCGTTCTGGATGAAGGCTCAATGAAGTGCCCTTGCTGCGGTGAGCTGCTTGAATTCGACTTCGATGATATTTCCATCGACGATTTCGAGGACTCTGAGGACGCTGAATAAGATCATAGCTTGTTTTAAACAGGTTGCAGAAAATAAGCTGACACTTTGTCGGCTTATTTTTTTGTATGAAAAAAGATTGATAAATATATCGAAAAATGCTTGAAACTAAGCGGAATGTGTGATATAATAAAAACAATTGCGCAGATACAGGCAAAATTCTATAGAGAGGTGAATACTGTGTTTCTGATCACAGAGAAAACAGTTCTCAATCAGGACGTTGTAAAGATCAAGGTTTCAGCGCCGCTGATTGCTAAAAAGGCTCTTCCCGGTCAGTTTATAATCTTCAGAGTAAACGAGCTCGGCGAAAGAGTTCCGCTTACAATAGCGGATTACGACCGTGAAGGCGGTACTATTACACTTATATTCCAGCTTGTGGGCAACTCTACAAGACAGCTGGCTCAGCTTGAAGTCGGAGATTCTATCCTTGACCTGGTAGGACCTCTGGGCGTTGCAACTGAGATACCGGAGGATGTGAAGTCCGTATGCGTTATCGGAGGCGGCGTAGGCTGTGCTATCGCATATCCCCAGGCAAAGGCACTCTTCAACCAGGGATATGATGTTGACGTTATAGCTGGTTTCAGAAATAAGGATATTGTTATTTTGGAGAATGAGTTCAAGGCTGTAAGTAATAATCTGTATGTATGTACAGACGATGGCAGCTATGGCATAAAGGGTCTTGTAACAGCAGTTCTGAAGGAACAGATCGACTCCGGAAAGAAGTATGATTTGGTCATTGCTATCGGACCGATACCTATGATGAAGTTCGTATGCAAGACTACTGAGCCTTACGAGATAAAAACTATAGTTTCACTCAATCCTGTTATGATTGACGGCACCGGAATGTGCGGGGGCTGCCGTGTAACTGTTGGCGGAAAGATAAAGTATGCCTGTGTGGACGGTCCCGACTTCGACGGTCACCAGGTGGATTTCGATGAGCTTATGCGCAGAAACGGTACATACCGTGAACAAGAGCATGAGTGCCGCATGATGAAGTTGGCTGACAAGGCTGATAAGTAAGAGGAAAGGAAGATAACACAATGGCAAATATGGCTATGGAAAAGGTTCCAATGCCGGAACGTGACCCCAAGGAACGTGCCAAGTGCTTTGAAGAAGTAGCAACAGGCTATACTGCTGCAATGGCACAGGAGGAGGCTGCAAGATGTCTCGGCTGTAAAGCAATGCCCTGTGTAAAGGGATGTCCTGTAGGCGTTCAGATACCTGATTTTATCCAGAAGATAGCAGCAGGTGACTTCGAGGGCGCATATGATACTATAACTGCAACAAACAGCCTTCCGGCAGTGTGCGGCAGAGTTTGTCCGCAGGAAAGCCAGTGCGAAGGCAAGTGCGTTCGGGGCGTAAAGGGCGAGCCTGTAGGTATCGGCAGACTTGAAAGATTTGCAGCAGACTATGTCCGTGAAAAGGGAAACAAGAAAATAGAGACCGTTCCGTCAAATGGTCATAAGGTGGCAGTTATCGGCGGAGGTCCTGCTGGTCTTACCTGCGCAGGCGACCTTGCAAAGCTGGGATATCAGGTTACTATATTTGAGGCTTTCCAGGTGGCAGGCGGTGTACTTATGTATGGTATCCCTGAATTTCGTCTGCCAAAGCAGATAGTTCAGGAGGAGATAAATAACCTGAAGGATATGGGTGTTGAGATAAGAACCAATATGGTTATCGGTAAGATTCAGTCTATTGATGAGCTTATGGAGGAGGGCTTTGAGGCTGTATTTGTAGGCTCCGGCGCAGGTCTGCCCAGATTCATGGGTATACCGGGCGAGGGACTTATTGGTGTATGCTCAGCAAATGAGTATCTGACAAGAATCAACCTTATGAAGGGATACCTTCCTGAGTATGAAACTCCCGTTATTAAGTCAAAGGCTGTTGCAGTAGTAGGCGGAGGCAACGTTGCTATGGACGCAGCAAGAAGTGCACTCAGAATGGGAGCAGAGCACGTATATATCGTATACCGCCGTTCCGAGGCAGAAATGCCGGCACGTCTGGAGGAAGTTCACCACGCCAAGGAAGAGGGTGTTGAGTTCCTCAACCTTAATAATCCTGTTGAACTTATCGGCGATGAAAACGGCAGAGTGTGCGGTATGAAGTGCATTCGCATGGAGCTCGGGGAGCCTGATGAAAGCGGCAGACGCCGACCCGTTGAGATAAAGGGTAGTGAGTATGTACTGGATGTTGATACAGTTATCATGTCTATCGGCACATCGCCGAATCCGCTTATCAGATCAACTACCGAGGGGCTTGAAGCTAACCGCTGGGGATGTATTGTAGTAAACGAGGAAACTATGGCTACTACAAAAGAGGGCGTATATGCAGGCGGCGACGCTGTAACAGGCGCAGCAACTGTTATTCTTGCAATGGGCGCAGGCAAAACAGCCGCAGCTTCCATTGATGAATATATAAGAAGCAAGTAAACCCAGTATACGAAAGGAATTAAAACAATGAAAAAGCTTTTTGCGAAAATTGGACTTACATCTTCTCTGACTGCACTTGCAGCAAGTGCAATGGCAGTAACAGCCTCTGCAGAAGGCGGCACAGCCACTCAGGCGTCAGGCACTGGCGGTATGATGACATCACTTATCATCATGGTTCTGCTTTTTGCTGTTATGTATTTTATTCTGATCCGTCCTCAGAAGAAGAAGGATAAGGAACAGAAGGCTATGCAGAACGACCTGCGCATTGGCGACAGAGTTGTTACAATCGGCGGTATCGTTGGTATTGTAGTGAAGCTGGGTGACGACTCCGTAGTTATTGAGAGCGGCGGCGACAGAAACAGACTTCGCATAAAGAAGTGGGCTATCCAGGAAAATGTTACAGTCCGTGAAGATGCTGAACGTGAACATGCAGCAGCTATAGCTGAAGCTCAGAAGAAAAAGGAAGAAAAGAAAAAAGGCAAGAAGTCCGGAGTCGAAACCGAAACCGAAATCTCTGACGATAAGGGAATGCTTAAGGACTGACGTGAATATCATGCGTTTGGGCAGATTACGATCTGCCCTGGTGCAGATCGATAATGAGAGCAGTTCTTTGAGACTGCTCTCATTTATTTATTGACAATGGAGGTATTTCATGCATTATTTGCAGAAAATGACATGGCTAAGACCGGCAGCGGTTATCATAGCGGCAGCTATAGCTCTTGTAAGTTTTTCTCCGGCAGAAGTCCGTATGAAAGCTGAGGCGTTCAGCAGTTCGGATTATGTTGATGAATACGGGGACTTTCTTTATGAGCTTGGTACAATGGAATCGGGCAATGACTATTCTGTTGAGAGCGGACAGTATCTTGGTTACTGGCAGATGGGCGACGCTGCGCTGATAGAAGCCGGCTTTATTGATGCATCGGGCGGCTGGACTGAGTTTGCCGGCTCTTTCGGCATAAGCGACAAGGAGAGCTTCCTTGCTTCTGAAGAGGGTCAGGATTACGCTGTTCTTGCGTATCATAAAAAGATATATTACTATGCCTGCAATATGGGAGTAGATAACTATATAGGTACTGATGTGGGCGGAGTCGAAATGACCTTTTCCGGTATGATAGCAGGAGCTCATGTGCTGGGAATAGGAGCTTTGAAGTCGCTTATTGTAAATGGAACAAGCGGAAACTCTGGCAATGATTCCATAGCACTGAAATATATGAATGTCTGCGGCGGATATGATATCGAAAGCACTATTTATGGAGATGCATCATTTGATGCAGATAGTATTGTGACGACCACTACAACAACTGCAACAACGACCACTACAACAACTGTAACAACTACAGCAACGACCACTACAACTCAACTTAAAGTACCATCTCATATAACGGTAAAGCCGGAGTCAGATGTGGTGATAGCCGGTGATTTTATAAAGCTGTATATTGAGAGTGACAATGCAGATTATTATCTTGTGAATATAACTGCACCCGGCAACATTGTAACTGAATATATATTAGCCGGCTCTATGATTGGTATAACAGCAAAAAGTACAGGTATATACGCTATAGATGTAACAGCAGTGAACAGTGCGGGAGAATCTTCAGCCGAGACTGTATTTGTATTCGTACAAGCAAAACCCATATTAGACGAGGAGGATATAGGCGACGTCAATTCCGACGGCAGTGTGGATATATCAGACGCATCTCTTATAATCCAGTATTATTCCTGTGCTACGGTAGGTGCAGTTATGCCGGGTGAAGGTGTGTTTAATGTTTACTGCGCAGACGTAGATGATAATAATGTTATTGAACTCAAGGATGGTTCATTCGTGCTGAGCTTTTATTCGCATAAAGCAGCCGGAATCGACGTAAGCTGGTCGGATATCACGGGCAAGTGATAAAACATCAGTTTTCCGCATATAATGTCACATCACTATAACCAACAGGAGGTGTCGTTGTGCGGAACAGATGCAAGACCTTTTGCTGTAGGCTTCAGGATTCAAGATTCTGCTGCATAGCCGGAGCAATCGCAGCAGGACTTGTTATAATAATTCTATTTATATCGGGATTTTCCTTGCTTATGACAAGTCTCGACGCCTCGGATGAGCTTGTGTCGTGTATGGCGGCGGTATCGCTTTGCGCAGGAAGTTTTATTGCAGGTTTTATTGCAGCTAAAAAGAGGCGAAAACATGGTCTGCTGACAGGTTTGCTGTGCGGTGCGGTAATATATTTTGCGGTGTTTTTCTTTGGTCTGATACTTCTCAGGAGCTTTGCCGGAGCAGGTACGTTCATGAAGCTGATACTTATAATCCTTTGCAGCTGCATAGGCGGAGTTTGTGGAGTGAACACCAGGTGCCGCAGACCACATAAATAGCAGTAGAATGGTCATCAGATGAATCTCAATTGTGCAATATGTAAAAATTCTGTGTTTTATATCGAATGCTATTGAATTTTAAAGTTGTTTGTGGTAAAATGGAATAAGTAATTCTTAAAATAGGAGGTACTCCAGATGAAGCACATCAAGACCATCAATAAGGCTAACCTGAAGGCAACTGCTGCTGTGGGTGGCTGCGGCAAGTGTCAGGCTTCCTGCCAGTCTGCTTGCAAGACATCCTGTACTGTTGCTAACCAGAAGTGCGAGAGATAATCGAAAAACAGTAACCTGAAAATATCCGCACGCCTTTATGGTGTGCGGATTTATCAGTCATAAGAAAGGGACAGAGGGTGTCCCTTTTCCTGTTGATATTCAATGAGAAAAAAGGGTGTATAAAATGATTCATAAGTATAAGCTTTGCGGATATAACGTTGTTCTCGATGTTAACAGCGGAGGCGTTCATATCGTGGACGACCTTACATATGATATGCTTACAGATATAGAACCGCCTTTTGGTGACTCATGTCCCCAGGCTGTTGTGGAAAAGCTGTCTCATTTCTATAAGTACGAGGATATTATTTCCTGCTATGATGAAATTGTGGCGGCGTATAAGGAAGGCATACTATTCTCCGAGGACGACTATGAGCAGTATGCCGAGGTCGCAGTGGCCTCTCCCATAAAGGCGATGTGCCTTAATATTGCCCACGACTGCAATCTGAGATGCGAATATTGCTTTGCCTCCACCGGTGACTTCGGTGTGGGCAGAAAGCTGATGACTCTCGAAACGGGCAAAAAAGCGATCGACTTCCTGATCGAACATTCCGCCAATAGAGAAAATCTGGAGCTCGACTTCTTCGGCGGAGAACCTCTTATGAATATAGAAGTTGTCAAGCAGATAGTGGAATACGCCAGAAGCAAGGAAAAAGAACACAACAAGCATTTCCGCTTTACTATAACTACCAACGGTATGCTGCTGAATGACGATATAGTTGACTTTATCAACAAGGAGATGTCGAACGTGGTGCTCTCCATCGACGGCAGAAAGGAAGTCAATGACAGAATGCGCAAGCGTGTTGACGGCAGCGGATGCTACGACAGGATAATCCCAAAATACCGTGACCTCGTTGAAAAGCGCGGCGACGGCGAATATTATGTGAGAGGTACCTATACAAAGTATAATCTCGACTTCGCAGACGATGTTTTTAGCCTGCTGGACGAGGGGTTTGACCAAATTTCAGTAGAACCTGTTGTAACTGACCCTAAGGAACCATATGCTCTCACCGAAAAGGATCTTCCCGTTATCTTTAAGGAGTATGAGCGTCTTATGCACAAAATCCTTGACTACGAAAAGACCGGCAGGAAGTTTAACTTCTTCCACTTTATGCTCGACCTCGACCAGGGACCGTGTGCTATAAAGCGTCTGAGAGGCTGCGGCTGCGGCAATGACTATGTGGCTATTACTCCGGATGGAGATATTTACCCATGTCACCAGTTCGTAGGCGAGGAAAAGTACAAGATGGGTAATCTTGACGAGGGAACTTTCGACTATGAGATGAAGAAAGACTTTGCTAAGATGCACGTCTACACAAAGCCTGACTGCCGTGACTGCTGGGCGAAGTTCTATTGCAGCGGAGGCTGTAATGCAAACAATTACATCTATGCAGGAGATCCACGCAAGGCTCATCGTATGTCGTGCGAGATTGAGAAGAAGCGTCTGGAGTGCGCTATCGTACTGAAGGCGATACGCATGGGCGAAAGTACCGACCCAAGTGAAGAATGATCAGAAGGGACTGTCAAATGACGGTCCCTTTTTTGTTGTTTCAAACTAAGGAACGCACAGATATGGGATTCTAAAGATAATGACTCTGGTGGAGTCTGGAGAGAAGTCCGGCTTGTTCGAATGGTAATCTTTTAATGATTTGATCTGGAAAAGTATAAAAAGCGGTTGCAATTTTAAAATGAATGTGGTATAATAAATAAACATGGGTAAAGTAAACCATGCGGAGGTATTCTCTATGAAAAAAATAACTATCATTACAGGGCACTATGGCACCGGCAAGACTAACTACGCTGTAAATATGGCGCTGGAACTTGCTGAAAAAGGTGAAAAAGTAACTATTGTGGATTTTGATATAGTCAACCCCTATTTCCGTACAGCCGACTTCAAAGAGCTTTTCGCTGAAAAGGGAGTTACCCTTGCGGCTTCAGTGTATGCCAATACAAGTCTTGATATTCCGGCGATAACGTTTGACTTAGAGCGCATGGCTTATGAGCCGGGATACCTTATAATTGATGTTGGTGGAGATGATGCAGGTGCAATAGGTCTTGGAAGATATGCAGACGCTCTGTCCGAGTACAATGAGCAGCTCGATATGCTTTATGTTATTAACTGCTACCGCTACCTGACAGAAGCACCGGAGGAAACTCTGAAGCTCATGTATGAAATTGAACAGGTATCACGTATGAAACATACAGGAATAGTAAATAATTCCAACCTTGGCAGAGAAACTACAGCCGAAACTGTAGAAAAATCTGTGGAGTATGCAAAGCGTGTGGCAAAGTCAGCAGGTCTGCCGCTTATAGGAACAGCCTGCCGCAGGGATATAAATGCTGATATTCCCGACAGGATACCTGTTGATGTTTATGTAAAACCGGTATGGGAGCAGGACTGAATGTCCGTGCTGCCGTCCTTATAGATGACAGGGAGGAGGTATATACATGGAAAAGATGCAGGTTCGTTTTGAACGCTGTAAAGGCTGCGGACTTTGCGTTTCCGCCTGTCCTAAGAAGCTGGTAGTTATCCAGAAGGAGAAGCGTAACGAAAAGGGCTATTTTACCGCTGTATGTTCTGATCAGGATGCGTGTATTTCTTGCATGATGTGTGCTATGATGTGTCCTGACTGTGCAATTAAAATCGAAAAGTAAGAAAGAAGGGAATTCTAAGTGGAAAGAAGTCTTATGAAAGGCAATGAGGCTCTTGCTGAAGCAGCTATCCGCTGCGGATGTAAGTGTTTCTTTGGCTATCCTATTACACCTCAGACTGAGCTTTCTGCCTATATGGCAAAGCGTATGGAAAAGTCAGGCGGTGTTTTCCTGCAGGCAGAATCTGAAATTGCTGCTATCAACATGGTGCTTGGTGCGGCGTCAACAGGTGTTCGTGCGATGACATCATCTTCATCTCCGGGTGTATCACTGAAGGCAGAGGGCATATCTTATATGGCAGGCTCTGATCTGCCGGCAGTTATAATAAATGTACAGCGTGGCGGTCCTGGTCTGGGCTCTATCCAGCCGGCACAGTCAGATTATTTCCAGGCTACAAAGGCTATGGGACACGGTGATTTCCATGTAATGGTACTTGCTCCATGTTCTGTACAGGAAATGGTTGACGCTGTAACTCTGGCATTCGACAAGGCTGACCAGTACCGTATGCCTGTAATGATACTTGCCGACGGTCTGCTGGGACAGATGATGGAGCCGGTAACTTTCCCTGAGGCAAAGACAGAACTTCCGGACAAGTCTGACTGGGCTGCCTGCGGTCATAAGAATGGACGCAAGCACCACATCATCAACTCACTGTTCCTTGACGCACCTCTGCTGGAGGCAAAGGTAAAGGAACGCTATGAGAGATATAAGCAGATCGAGGAAAACGAAACAGACGCCGAACTCTATATGTGCGACGGCGCAGAGATCGTAGTTGCTGCATATGGTGCAACTGCACGTGTAGCTAAGTCTGCCGTTACAAAGGCAAGAGCTGAGGGTATAAAGGCAGGTCTTTTCCGTCCCAAGACACTCTGGCCGTTCCCTGTTAAGGAGATTAACCAGGCGTGCAAGGACGCAAAGTGTATCCTTGATGTTGAAATGTCTATGGGTCAGATGATATATGATGTTAAGCTGGCTACAGAATGCCGTATTCCTGTTGAGTTTTACGGCAGAACAGGCGGCGTTATCCCAACACCGGCTGAGGTCTATGATGAGATAAAGAAACTGACAGGAGGTGCGCAGTAATGGCAGTTGTATTTGATCGTCCCAATTCTCTTGAGGATGTTTCTACACATTTTTGTCCCGGCTGCGGACACGGTATAGTACATCGCCTTGTGTGCGAGGTGCTTGATGAAATGGGCGTTATCGGAGATACTATCGCAGTAGTTCCGGTAGGCTGCTCTGTAATGTCATATAATTATTTCGGCTGCGATGTTATCCAGGCTCCTCACGGCAGAGCTCCGGCTGTTGCTACAGGCGCAAAGAGAGTAAATCCCGATAAGGTGGTATTTACATATCAGGGCGACGGCGACCTGGCTGCTATCGGTACAGCAGAAACTGTACACAGCGGCACAAGAGGCGAAAATATCGTTATAATCTTCATCAACAACACAACATACGGAATGACCGGCGGACAGATGGCTCCCACAACACTTCCGGGTCAGGTAACTCAGACAACACCTTTTGGCAGAAATACTGATACAGCAGGTTTCCCGATACGCATCTGCGAGATGATGTCTACACTCAGCGGCGTTGCACTTGCTCAGCGTGTTGCCATAGACAGCGTTCCGCATATCCGTGAGGCAAAGAAGGCTATCCGCAAGGCGTTCGACAACCAGGTGAACAAGCGTGGTCTGTCTATCGTAGAGGTGCTTTCGACCTGTCCTACAAACTGGGGACTTTCTCCGACAGCATCTATGGATTTTGTAAGAGATAAGATGATCCCGTACTATCCTCTTGGCGTATACAAGGATAAGACAGCAGATGAGGAGGCAGCGAAGTAATTATGACTACAGAAATTATTTTAGCAGGCTTTGGCGGACAGGGTATCCTGTTCACTGGTAAGGTACTGGCATACTGCGGTCTTATGGCAGGCAAGGAGCTTTCATGGCTTCCGTCATACGGTCCTGAGATGAGAGGCGGTACGGCTAATTGTTCCGTATGTATCTCAGATGAGCCTATCGGCTCTCCGCTGGTGGCAAATCCTGATATTCTGATTGCTATGAACGGTCCGTCATACAACAAGTTCATTGGCACTGTAAAGCCCGGCGGACTGGTACTTGTAGACAGCTCCATCGTTGACGAAGCCTGCACAAGAGACGATATAACATATGTAGCGATCCCTGCAACAGATATGGCGTCAGAAAGCGGCATGAACGGCAGTGCAAATATGATACTGATGGGTAGAATGCTTGTTGAGTCCGGTCTGTTTGATATGGACGTTGTAAAGAAGGCTATGGAAAAGTGCATACCGCCTAAGCGTGCCAACCTCATTGAGGTGAACATGAAGGCTGTTCAGATGGGCGCAGCTTCAAAGTAAAATTTGATAATATTAGAGAGCACCTGATTTTATATTGGGTGCTTTTGTTTTTGTCTGCTTTAAATTTCCAGACCCAAGGCGCATAAATAGACAATACCTGCAAATACTATTTCCACAAACCGAAAATTACGGAGGTAATAACAATGAAGGCTACAGGAATCGTAAGACGCATCGACGATTTGGGTCGTGTTGTAATTCCTAAGGAGATCCGCAGAACAATGCGTATCCGTGAGGGCGATCCTCTTGAGATTTATACCAGCAGCGATGGCGAAGTCATATTTAAGAAGTATTCTCCCATAGGCGAGATAAGTGAAAATGCAGCTCAGGTTGCCGACATAATGCATAGGCTCTCGGGGTGTCCGGTGGCGGTTTTTGACCGTGACCACGTGGTATCCATTTCGGGTGCAGCTAAAAAGGAGTGGAATGCAAGGCGGGTATCTCCGGAGCTGGAGGAGCTTATGGAAAACAGAAAGCAATATTATTCCGACAGCGGCAGAGGATTGTTTATGCCTGCCGAGGGTGTTGATAAGAATGCGGTTGCGTGTCTGCCGATCATTTCCGCAGGAGATGTTACCGGAGCTGTGGTTTTTCTCGAAAACGGTACGGATTCCAAACTGAGTGAAAGCCAGAGATCACTCATACAGGCGGCGTCCCAGTTCCTTGGAAAACAGATTGAGCTTTGAATAAATACTGAAAGGACTGCTGCATTGCGGCAGTTCTTTTTGTCATATGCTTTTAGTTGTGCGCATATAAATACAAACAACAGAAGTTTTTTGGAGGTATTATATGGCAGTTAAAACTCCCGATGATTATATGAGAGAAATGATGGAAATGCACCGGCGTTCAAGTGCATCGGCGGAGCATACTCCTAAGCCTGAGCCAATGACAAGACCTGAGTCTGAACCAAGACCAGAGCCAGCGCCAAGACCAGAGCCTGCGCCGAGACCAGAGCCTGCGCCGAGACCAGAGCCTGCGCCGAGACCAGAGCCTGCGCCAAGACCAGAGCCTGCACCAAGACCCGAGCCTGCGCCAAGACCAGAGCCTGCACCCGAACCAGAGGCGGTTATTATAACTCCTGACGCAACTCCGGATGAGACATCTTTTGGATGGCTTCAGGTGACGGCAAGAGCAGCGTCACAGGCGCAGCCTCTTGAGGGCGTTGTGGTGCACATAACAAAGGGCGATGACCTGCTGTATACGCTCACCACTGATAAGAGCGGTACTGCTCCTAAGGTTAAGCTTCCGGCACCTGCTATAACTAATACGCCTGTTCAGCCGTTCAGCATATATAATGTGACAGCATATCTGGAGGGCTACTCCAGGCTGAAAAGTCAGGCTGTACCGGTATTTTCAGGAATTACAACGATCCAGCCGTTTACTATGATCCCGCTTGCAAAAGGAGCAGATCCGGACAAAGTTATCATAAACGAAAATACAGAGCCTGAATTTTAAGGAGGTGACAAGATGCCAATAGGAGAACCATACGTTCCTGAAACTATTACAGTGCATCTGGGAAGTCTCGACAGCGACGCTGAAAACGTGACTCTGCCCTTTCCCGACTACATAAAAAACGTTGCGTCGAGTGAGATTTATCCTACATGGCCGGAGGCTGCACTGCGTGCAAATATATATGCAATAGTGAGCGTTGCCCTCAACCGTATATATACCGAATGGTACAGGGTAAGGGGATATGACTTTGACATTACGGATTCAACGCAGTACGATCAGAAATTCATCAAGGATAGACAGATATTTGAAAATATCTCCCAGATAGTAGACGAGATATTCGACGACTATGTTCGCCGGCAGGGTTCTGTAGAGCCGCTGTTTACGCAATTCTGCAACGGTACTACAGTTACCTGCGATGGTATGTCCCAATGGGGCACAGTGGAGCTGGCTGAACAGGGAATGACGCCCTATGAGATACTCCAGTATTATTACGGAGACGATATAGAGATCGTGAGGAATGCTCCGATCCGCACGGGTACACCATCATATCCGGGTTTCCCCATATCACTTGGATACGTGGGCAACGAGGCCCGCACCATACAGATACAGCTGAACCGTATTGCAAGGAATTATCCTGCCATACCTAAAATTGGCGACGTAAGCGGAGATTTTGACTACGCCACAGAAGAGGCTGTCCGTGCCTTTCAGGAGATATTTAATCTGCCTGTAACCGGAGTTGTGGATAAGGCTACTTGGAATAAGATTGCCTATATTTATCTTAGCGTAAAGAAACTGGCGGAGCTTGACTCAGAGGGACTTCGTGCTGAGGAGGCAGAAAAACAGTTTACCGAGACACTGGAAGTTGGTATGCAGGGTAAGCAGGTAAGGGGGCTGCAATATTATCTGGCAGTTATAGGCGCATATTATGAGGAAGTTATGCCAGTGGAGATTACAGGTTACTTTGGAACAGAGACCGAGAATTCAGTGAAATCATTCCAGCGTGTGTTCGGACTGCCCGAGACCGGCATTGTAGACATAAATACTGCAAGAGATCTCTACAGAGCATATTTCGGCATACTCGACAGTCTGCCGCCGCCTGATCCTGAGGTGGGAAATGTAGTGCTTTTTCCGGGCGTTGTGCTGCGTGAGGGGGCAAGCGGAGAATATGTCAAGATACTGCAGACATACCTTAGTTATATTCACCAGACCTTTCCCGAGATAAACGATGTAACTCCCACAGGCTACTTCGGACCTATGACAAAAGCAGCAGTAACATCGTTTCAGAAACTTTTTGGTATGCCTGAAAACGGCGTTGTAAGTCTTGCCGTGTGGGATAAGATAACTGAGATATATTCCGACCTGAGATTCGGCATGGATAAACGCCCATACCAGTCACCGGGCTATACGATATCCGGAGATTCATAAGGAGGTATCATCATATGGCATACACACAGGAACAGCAGCGTGAGCATATAAGAGAGCTTCAGAAGATGCTCTACGAGCTGTCTTTTATTGATGACAGAATTCCAGTGATAATACCCGACGGCATATATGACAGGGAGACAGCTCAGGCTGTAAAGACCTTTCAGCAGCTATACGGACTCCGTCCCACCGGAGAGGTCAATCATGCTTCGTGGGAACTCATTGCGGCAGAGCACTTTGATAAGGTGGGCAGCACTCCTGTAAGGCTCGATATTTTTCCTAAGGACAGAATATATATATCCAAAGGAGACAGAGGTCTTGAGGTCTACGCCGTACAGGCACTTCTTGCAGTTCTTGCAGAGGCTTTTGGTAATTTTGCCGCACCCCTTGTAACGGGCATATACGACGACGAGACAGAACGTGCTGTCGGAGCATTTCAGAACATAGGTCTTATTCCCGTTACAGGCAGCACCGACAGGGAGACATGGAATCTTCTTGCTGCTGCCGTGGGAAATGTATAACCGGATTATCTTTGAATTTTTGCTGTGCCTATAGGCGCAGCCTTTCTTTTTTTGTGTAAATTGCATATTTGATGTTGAAAAATTAACAATTACATGGTATAATACAAATGATACTATTGAGAAAAAGGAGGTACTGTGATGACTAACAGAGAGAAATTTATAAGTATATACGAGGAGAATATAAAGCGTCCGGGCAGTGATAAGCTGCTTAGCTGGATATGCTCCGATAGCAGTGATTTTTTTACTGCTCCATCAAGCACACGCTACCACGGCTCGTATGAGGGCGGACTCCTTGAGCACAGCCTTAATGTGTATGAGTGCCTGAAGGACTACCTTTCAAGACCACGCACCAAGGAGCTTTACGGCATGGATTATTCTGATGAATCTATAGCAATAGCTGCACTGCTTCACGATCTTTGTAAGGTGAATTTCTATGCTGTAGATTATCGCAATGCTAAAAACGCTCAGGGAGTTTGGGAAAAAGTGCCCTACTATACAATAAGGGACGAGTTGCCGTATGGTCATGGTGAAAAGTCGGTCTATATAATATCCGGCTTTATGAGACTTACCCGTGAGGAGGCGTTTGCTATACGCTACCATATGGGCTTTTCAGGAAATGAAGACAAAAATCTTGTGGGTCAGGCTCTTGAAAAATTTCCGCTTGCACTTGCTCTCAACGTTGCCGACATGGAGGCAGCATATTTTATGGAGGGCAGCAATAAGTAACACAATATCAACAATAAACACACGGAGGTAAATATAATGCATTGGTACGACAACGCTATAATGTATCACATATATCCGCTTGGGTTCTGCGGAGCACCTAAATACAACGAGGGCGGAGATGTTGTAAACCGCCTTGAAAAGGTGAGAGAGTGGATCCCTCATTTGAAGGAGATGCAGGTTGACGCTGTATATTTCGGACCGGTATTTGAATCCGCTGAGCATGGCTACGACACTACCGACTACAAGCTGATAGACCGCCGCCTTGGTACAAATCAGCTTTTCAAGGAAATATGCGGCGAGCTTCACGAAAACGGAATACGTGTTATACTTGACGGCGTTTTCAATCATGTTGGCAGAAACTTCTGGGCTTTCAGGGATGTTCAGGAAAAGGGACAGGCTTCTGCGTACTGCAATTGGTTTGCAGGACTCAATTTCGGCGGAAACAGTCCATGCGGCGATCCTTTCTGGTACGAGGGCTGGAATGGTTTCTATAATCTGGTGAAGCTCAATCTCCACAATCAGGACGTGTGCAGCCACCTGCTGGACGCTGTCGGCTACTGGATGGATGAATTCAAGATAGATGGTATCCGCTTCGATGCTGCTGATTGTGTGGATTTCGGATTCTTCCGTCAGATACGCAATTTCTGCAAGAGCAGAAACCCTGAGTTCTGGCTTATGGGCGAGATAATCCACGGCGACTATAACCGCTGGGCAAATCCAGAGATGCTTGACAGCGTTACCAACTATGAGTGTCATAAGGGAATCTACTCCTCTCACAACGACAAAAACTACTGGGAGATTAACTATTCCATCAATCGACAGTTCGGCAACGGCGGCATCTATAAGGGCTTGCAGCTCTATAATTTCGTCGACAACCACGACGTAGACCGCCTTGCAAGCAAGCTGACGGATAAGAGAAACTTAAAGCTCTGCTATACGCTGCTGTATGCAATGCCAGGTATACCATCTGTTTACTATGGCAGTGAGTACGGTGTTGAGGGCAGACATGAAAACAACTCCGATGATGGTCTCAGACCGTGCCTTGATCTTGCAGAGCTTGAGAAAACAGGCGACACTGAGCTTTATCGTCATATAGTAAAGCTGGGTAGAATATACCGTGCATATCCGGAGCTGAGAACAGGCGTTTATGAGACTATCCAGGTACAGAACAAGCAGCTCCTTTTTAAGAGGGAACTGGATGGCAGATGCGTATATGTTGCTCTGAATATCGACGACAACAGCACATGGTTCAACTTCCGTTCCAACTGTCCGAGCCTTGTCGATGTTATATCAGGTCAGCCGGTAGCCGTAAATGACGGCAGCGCTTCATTTGAACTGAAGCCATATACAAGCATGATACTCGTTGAGGACGATATTGTAAACGGCACAGAAGCTCCCGAAGCTGCACCGGTTGAGACAGTACAGGAGATGACTGTTGAGGTCGGCGCAAATTATCGCCACTACAAGGGCGGAGAGTATCAGGTGACTGCACTTGCACAGCACACCGAAACAAACGAAGAACTTGTAATATATAGGAGCCTCAGTGACGGAAAGGTATGGGCAAGACCCAAGACTATCTTCACCGGCGAGGTAAACGGCAGAAAGCGATTCGAGAGGATGTAACTGCTCATGGAACAGAATACACTTTCCGGAGCAATAATCGATCTTGATGGTACACTTCTCGATTCAATGGACGTATGGTCACGGATAGACCGTGACCTGCTCACGTCCTACGGTATAGAGCCTCCGGAGGATATTTCCGACATAGTTAAAAAGATGACTATCGAGGAATCCTCACAATATTTTGTGGACAGATTTGGTCTGCCTCTAACAGCCGGTAAGATAGCCGATACCGTTGAGGAGATGGCTGCCGACCAGTATAAAAACAAGCTCCAGCTCAAGGACGGCGCATTGGAATTTCTTGACGGACTCGACAAAATGGGCATAAAGTACGGAATTGCAACGGCGACATATCCCGATCTTGCAAGAACTGCTGCCGACAGGCTTGGACTTTCCGGCAGAATACAGTTCCTACTCACCGAGGCTGAGGTTGGATCCGGCAAAACTGAGCCTAAGATATACTATGAGGGAGCAAAGAGACTTTCTCTTGGCAAGCGTCAGATAATCGTGGCTGAGGACGCTCTCCACAGCATCACGACAGCAAAAAAAGCAGGTTTTTTTACCGCCGGAGTTTTCGATAAGGCGACTGCTCCTGAGGAGTGGACTCAGATATGTGCTCTTGCAACAGTTTCCGTAAAGAGACTGCCCGACCTGCTGAAACTCATATAAAGGAAAACAACTATGGAACTTCATTGCGAGCCGCTTACAGGCGGTATATACGTATATTCAAGCCAGGAACACCGCTTTGGCACAGATGCCTTTCTACTTGCAGCATTTGCCGGCTGGAGACGAAAAGACCTTGCTGTCGATCTTGGAACAGGCTGCGGAATTATCCCCATGATAATGCAGCGTGATTCTCCGCCTGAGCACGTATGGGGTGTTGAGATACAGGAGCAGGGCATAGAGCAGTTCCGCATGGGTATAGAAAAAAGCGGACTTTCTCCTGAGAAGATAACGCCCGTATTGGCAGACCTAAAATCACTGCCCGATGATATGCCCTTTGAAAAATGCGACCTTGTCACCTGCAATCCGCCGTATAAGGCTTATCAGGCTGGGATAGAGAGTACACTCACTGCCCAGAAGATAGCACGTCACGAGGCGCTCTGCAATATATACGACGTATGTGCGGCGGCTAAGAGACTGCTGAAATTCGGCGGAAGACTCTGTATCTGCAATCGACCGGAGCGGCTTGCAGACTGCATGGACGCCATGCGCTTAAATGGAATAGAGCCTAAGAGACTAAGGCTTGTTGCTAAAAATTTCGAGAGCGCACCGTGGCTGTTTCTGCTGGAGGGAAAAAAAGGCAGCAAGCCATTTATGCAGATAGAGCCGCAGCTCCATATACGTACTGAAAACGGCGACAGCGAAGAGATAAGACGTCTCTACGAGCCATTCGCAAGAGAGGACGGTAAACAGAAATGAGCGGTACTCTTTACATCATAGGAACGCCTATAGGAAATCTGGAGGATATTACGCTTCGTCAGCTCAGAATGCTGAAAGAGGTGGACTTTATAGCTGCTGAAGATACACGTGTTACAAGAAAGCTCCTCAATTACTACGATATAAACACGCCTGCCGTCAGTTTCCACGAGCACAGCGGCGAGACAGGTGCCCAGCGCATAGCTGCACGTATACAAGACGGAGAAAGCTGCGGTATCGTAACAGATGCTGGTATGCCGTGTATCTCAGACCCTGGTGAACCTCTCATAAAGCTTTGCTGCGAAATGGGTATACCTGTTACAGTCGTACCAGGGCCGAGCGCTGTTGTAACGGCGATTGCTGTTGCAGGTCAGCCGTCGGGGCAGTTTGTGTTTGAGGGATTCCTGCCTGTTCCTAAAAAAGAACGTACCGAGCGGCTTGCAAGACTTAAAAAGGAACGTCGGACGATGGTTCTCTATGAAGCTCCTCACAAGCTCATAAGAACGCTTGCCGACTTATGCGAAGCGCTTGGAGACGACAGAGGGATATCCCTGTGCCGTGAGCTTACCAAGATACACGAGGAGGTCATACGCACAACTATAGGCGAGGCACTTAAAATTTACGAGACACGAGAACCGAGAGGCGAATACGTCCTTGTAATAGCAGGAGCATCTGAGGTCGCTGCTGATGAAGATTCGCCTACTTTGGAATTTGCAGTAAAGCTTGCTGAAAAATATGCCGCAGAGGGTATGAAAAAGCGTGAGGCGTGCAAAAAAGCCGCTGCCGAAACTGGACAGCGGTGCAACGATATATATGGTCTTATAAGCTGATAAAAAGGGCTGTCCTGACGGGCAGCCCTTAGGTAATGTTATTCTCCGCAGATCTTTAAGATAGCTGCGGCTATCATTCTTGTGGTTATCATAAGCTGGTCGATGGGGAAGAATTCGTCATCGCCGTGCATATGGTAATCCCAGCCGGGAAGCTCAGCACCGAATGCCACTCCGCCCTTTATTTCATGGACGTATGTCCCGCCGCCGATAGCTATGCAGTAGCCCTTTTCACCGGTCTCCTCCTCATAAACAGAGAGGAGAGTCTGAACGAAATCCGACTCCTCGGGAACACAGTGGGGGTCGTTCATAAGCAGGATATTCAGCTCAAAGCCAAATTCGCCAAATCGTGAGGTCATCTTTTCAAGGAGCTGCTCCTTTGTGACGTTTACAGGGTAGCGGATATCGACTGTACCGGTGAGTACTCCGTCCTCGACCTTCAGCATACTGCAAACACAGGTGAGCCTGCCGGACTTTTCGTCCTCAGCAGCAATGCCCAGACCTTCGCCGCCGGTCATGCCATGTGGGAAAAGCTCAGCTACAGCAGCGCAGTCCCTGAAAGCCTTATTGGAGCTCAGAGCCTTCATAAGACCTGTAATAGCGTTGTTGCCAGCCTCAGGAGTAGAGGCGTGAGCGGCAAGACCAGTGTAAGTGGCTGTAATTGCGTCAGAATCCTCTGTAAGGCGCAGCTTGTCGTCTGCCTGAGAAATCATACTGCCAGCCTTCAAAATCGCCTGAGCAGCGGCAGGAACGGCGTTAGGGACAGTGCCTGCATTCATGGAGATTATGGGATCGGAAGTTTTCTTTGTAAAGGTAAAGCGCATCATACCCTTTTCTATGTGGATAACAGGGTAATTACCGTCTGGAGTGAAGACCATAGGCGGCATTTTATCCTGAGTAAGGTAGTATGCAATATCGGAGCTGCCGTTTTCCTCATCGCAGCCGAAGAGCAGGCGCACATTTTTATTGAGTTTTACTCCGGCTATACGCACTGCATACAGGGCATATAGCGCAGCAACAGACGGACCTTTATTGTCGATAGTACCTCTGCCGTACAGATATCCATCTTTTTCCGTCATGGAGAAAGGATCGGATGTCCAGTTTTCAGCGATCGCTGGTACAACGTCCAGATGTGAGAGTATACCAAGCTGAGCCTCGCCCATGTCGGAGCTCCAGTCGACAGCACCGACACGATATTCGTAGTTGCGCACAGCAAAGCCCATTTCCTTAGCGGCATCCATCATTATGTCGAGAGCCTGAGCGCATGGCTTGCCGTATGGAAATTCACTGTTGTCGTGGGCAGAAACGCTTGGGACAGCGACAAGCCTGCTGAGCAGTCTTAGCATCTGCGGCTTATTTTCTTCTATTATACTGTTTATCTTTTCTCTGAGCATTTCATGTTACTCCTTTATGTTTATTTACCGGATATTTTAGGGTGAAGTTTTTTATTGTAGAGATCTATGGAAATATCCATTAGATAGTCGTAGCTTACAAACATAATGTTGACTACGCAGAGCAGTATGATAGCGCCGTATTTGCCGAATTCTCCCATTTCCTCCAACAGCTCATCCATTCCAAACAGATAGACAGTCACAAGGAAAAATGCTATCATACAAACATCAAAAAGAAGCAGCTTTACAATAAACACCAGAGGTTTGAGCTTTATCCGGCAGATATATGGTCTTAGCAGGGGATAATGCCCGAAAAACATTATGAAAATGAATGCGGCTTCCTTATTTGGTGTGACGAACAGCGAGAGAGTACCAACTGCAAGGTACATGAGGAATCCCCACCAGATGTTTGTTTCAGCTGCCATAACGGAGACAAGAATACCGCACAGCATGGGCATTACAATATAGAATACAGGAAAAACTCCCGTAATGAACTGACACAGCAGGCACATTGACGCAAGAGTACCGCCAAGGGCTATCCTGTAGCTTAAAGATCTTTTCATTATTTCTGATCACCTTAGAATATAGATATAGTAATAGATATAGTATGATTATATCATAATTCAAGGCTGGGGTCAATCGGTTTTATGTGAAAATCAGGTGTATTCTAACAGCATATAGTCAGCAGTACGCCGGCTCCTGTAAGGACGCCTATATAAGAGGCAGCATTGATGGGTTCTTTCAGATACTGTGGATGAAGTCTGCCGTCGGTGAGCTTAGAAATAAGTCTACCGGCAATTCCGGAGAAAAGACCGCTTGTTATGAGCGCAAGCAGACCAAGCGCCATTAGTCTCACAAGACTTCCATGGCATATGACCGAGAAGTGAGAGGAAAGTCCCATGCAAAGCCATAGGATAAGTTCCAAAATTGATGAAAGCTTCGGAAACCTGAGTGCGCAGCCCAGGAGATAAAGACCTGTAAACGGAAGTGCAGCCGGAACTATAAGACCTGAAACTATTATCAGCAGGATAAGCGCCGACAGGTGTTTTCCATATGACATATCAGGTGAAAGGATTTCTCTGCTGACAGCGCATGGCTTTCCGGCAGTCAGCATTGTAACAGGCTCTTGTATTACCGGCATCAGCGATGTGTAGATAAAGATCATTACAGGTATGGTATTTGTTTTTGGCAGGTCACTGCCAGCATACAGAAACGGAGCTGCAAGGATAAGGAAAAATCCCATTTGAGCAGTAATGCTAAAAATGAGCAGCGATGGTTTTCTTATTATCCAGCTTACATCTGTTTCAGCGCCTTTTCCAATAAAGAACAGGAGTATGAGCAAAGAGATGAGCTCTGAATTCAGAGAAAGAGCCGGCAGAGCAGAAAAGCCCTCAGCCAGGTTTGATATCATCATACCAACAGCAAATGGAACGGCAGTGCGTATCGGCAGCAGCTTCATAAAGGAAAGTATCAGTATTGCGACTGAGATAACTATAAACACAGCCTCCTGCCAGGATATGGAGAATATTCCCAACCGTCTGAAAAATGAGTATATATATTCAATGAATATCATTTTGTTTTCTCCTTTTTGTCATTTTTGTCGGGGAGCAGAATATTCAGCAGAACAAGTGCGCCCATTGCTGCAAGTATGCACAGAGAAGAAACGATAAGTCCTGCTGCCGCAGCAGCAAGGAGCTGGTATGGTACAGGTAAAGCCGACATTTAAATATCCTCCTTTTGCTATTGACAATTGAGCCGCAAGCTTTTATAATAAATATATGTAGTTTCTTGTCAAAAAGGAGAGTTTAGAATGAATCTTATAAAAAACCTTACTGCGTCAGCTGATGCCGACTCACTTGAGGAGATAGTGACCAGTGAAATGCAGGAGGCGTCCAACATATTCGACAAGTTTCTCTCACCGTTTAAGGATGCTATTCCTACAGTAGTACTTGCGATAATATGTGCAGTAGTTGGATTTGTGGCTATAAAGCTGCTGCTAAAGCTCATTGGTCACGCATTCAACAGGTCGGAGCTTGATGGTATTGCGGCAGGTTTTCTCAAGTCTGTTTTAAAAATCGTCCTGTATGTTATTTTGGCAGTAATTATTCTTTCAATTCTCCATGTGCCGATGGATTCTGTAGTGGCATTGATAGTATCCAGCAGCATGGCAGTAGCGCTTGCACTTAAAGACAGCCTTTCAAATGTTGCGGGAGGATTTATCCTCTCATTTGCAAAGCCCATAAAAGAGGGTGACGTTGTTGAGATCGACGGCTCTATGGGCAAGGTCGAAACGGTCGATATACTATACACAAAGATAGTTACTGCTGATAATGTGACGGTATACGTTCCGAACGGCGTGGCGTCCTCATCAAAGATCGTAAACTACACCGACAAGGACAAGCGACGTGTGGATTTGAAGTTTACTATTGCGTATGAGAACGATATTGATTCTGCAAGAAATGTAATACTTAAAGTGGCGTCGACCTTTGAAGGCGTACTTAGTGAGCCTGCTCCCGAGGTAAAGGTGAGCGGTCATCTCGACAGTGCAGTGGAGCTTTTGTTTATGGGATGGGTAAATACTGGGGACTACTGGACTGTATATCATGGCGTTCTGGAGAAGGTAAAGAATGAATTTGATAAAGCGGGTATTTCTATCCCATATCCTCAGGTGGAAGTGCATCAGAAGTAGTCATTATTATCTGCATTCAGGCTGAAAATATACTAAAGCCTCCTAAAAGTGAAAATAGCGTTAATGTTTTGTAAATAATAAAAAATACTATTGACAAATGACCTGTTTATGAGTATAATATAAGTATCCTTTCTTAAAAAAATTTCATAAAAATCCCCTTACTAAAGTGCACATCAGTCCCTCTGATGTGCACTTTACTTTTATGCCGAAAAAACTGCAAAAAATAGAGCTATCCGGGTTAATCGGATAGCTGCATAGAAGTTTTGTATACGCTTCTTAATGCCAGAACTAAATTAAAACATCTGTATTCGTTTATAGATATTTAGCTGTTTAGAAAATTAATTAATTTTATTTTTTTCTTTTAGCCAAGTTACAGTATCTTTTATGGTTTCCCTTAATTCTCTGTTTTTATAATCTAATTCTCTTCTGGCTTTTTTATTTGAAAAGTTTGAGTTAGAAGTCAGAGCATATAAAGAGTATCGTGTATATAATGGGGGTTGTTTTAATATTGAATAATACACTTCTGACAAAGGAGCTGTTAGTTTTGCTAACCACATTGGAAGTATTATCTTTATTTTTTTAGTATTTCTAACTTCGCTTACTATATCTAATAATTCCTTAACTTCTACATATCTATTTGAAAGAATATAACACTCTCCGCTTTTTCCTTTATAACAGGCATTTATTATTCCATCTGCCACGTCTCTGACATCTACAAAGTCATATCCACCTTTAACACAGGCTGTCAATCTTCCATTTGCGAAATCAATAATTAGTTGGGTTAAATGACTATTACTAAAATCATTCGGACCTATCATTCCTGATGGATGTACTATACAAGCATTTAGTCCTTTCTTTTCCACCATTTCTAAAATATATTTTGCAATTTCTGCTTTTGTTTTGGCATATTGTCCGTCAACCTTATCAGGATTAAAGTCTTTAATTTCAGTAATAGTTTCATTATTTGGTTTTTCAGTAATAGCATGAACACTGCTGATATAAACTAATTTAGCGTTTTTCTCCAATACTTTTTGAATAACATTTTTAGTTCCGTTTACATTTACTTCATATACTTTAGGATTGTATTTAGATTTAATATATACAATAGCAGCACAATGAATTACATATAATTCCACATTGTTTTCTTTAATTTCAAATATATCATTCAAAGAATCTTCTGTTGTAACATCACCTGTATATATTTCACAATTTAAACCTTCAAGCGAGTTTGTTCTATCATCTGGCAAAACCAAAGCTCGTACTTCATTATTTTTATCCTCTACTAATTTTCTTACAATATTATTTCCTAAAAAACCATTTGCTCCTGTTATTATAAATATTTTTTTCAATTTAATCACCCTTGATTTTTTATTTATAAGATTTAAAATTTGAAGCAATAAAACATTGCTTTTCTATAGGAAAAATGTAGAAAGACAAGCCGAGTGAACACCACGAGCAGAAAATCGAAATCCATTTCAGATTTAAGGCTGCTATTTCAGCCGGCGTTGTTTATACCAATAAGAGAAAGATTGCGTAGGAAACTACGCAATCTTTATATATAATTTGCACTATTTTTTTATTACTATCCATCTGCCGGGCGGCTTTTTGCTGTCATATGCTTATTCCAGGAACTGATCCCAGGAAATAGTGATGCCTGCAGCAGTTGAGGCGTAATATGAGAGGATATTTGAAGCATCTGTGAGGTCGAGCTGACCGCCGTTTTCTCTGGTTTGAGACTGGGTATCGGTATCGCCCAGGAAGAATGCAAGGGTTTCAAGCTCTTCATCTGAACCGTCTGTGAGGGCAGCGTCTGAACCGGCAGCTTTGCTGGCGTAGTAGGACAGAATAACGCTTGCATCGGAAAGATCAACCTTTCCGTTGAGGTCAACGTCGCCCTTTGTGCCTATGAGTACCTTTGATGTTATATCAGTGCCGTCTGATGTTATCTGTGTATCACCACAGTATACAGGTATATCGGCTATATAGAAGCTGTCCTCCTGAGCGGACATGATGTCGGCTGGAGAAGTTCCTGCATTTACAGCGCCTGAAACGTCTACAGCAGTTTCAGACGTACCATCTGTATATGCAACGTTGCAGGAGTATGTCTTGCCCATAGTTGCGGCAGTGATAGTCTTGTTGTCGTGGGCATAGTAGCAGGCGTAGTCTGCGCCTTCTGAGGAGGAAAGTTCAGCCGTATCAACGCCCACTGCAACAGCCGCACCTGTGTACTTTACAGGCAGAACGCATGATTCACCGTTTTCCAAAGCGGAAATGTTACAGTAGTCTTCATTGAGAGACAGGTTGTAAATACCACAGGGAGAATCAGGTTTAAATTTAATGTCGTTCTCCATGAGCGGGAAATCATCGGAGTTGCCAAGGAAGCTAACGCCGCCGTAAAGTGGGTTGTCCACCCAGCTTAAAATGTCGTTTGTATCGGGGATATAATCGCCCTCATTGAGAAGCTCCGGCTGATAGTATGGGATAACGCCTGTAGCAGTAGCCACAACGCTGTATGTAGCATAGATATCAACATACTTGAAAGAATATGTAGCAGAGCCGTCCTCGTTAATTGTCAGGGGACATATGATATCATGTGAGACATTATCAGGAGCCATATTGCCGTTTTCGTCAACATAACGTCTGGCAGCCTGCTTGAATTTTATTGTATCATTGCCCATATAGACTATCTCTTTGCCGTCGATAGGTTCCATGCATACTCTGCGTGTAAGAGTAGTCACAGCCTGAATGGAATATGTACCGTCGTCGACCACACCGAAGCAGAATGGACGGTATGCTGTAGTAAATTCACCGCCCAGATAGCTGTAGGTCTGTTCATCGTAGGTAAATGACGGATCGTATATGTTGCGCATATAGGTGTATGTTTTGTCCTCTGACACGATCTGGCAGAGGGCGTTCTGAACTTTTATGCTGTCCTTTGTAGTGCCCTTTACGTAGACGGAAGCGTGAACGCCGGCATCTCCCGATGCAGCTTCCTCAGCGGTGAGCGCATATCTATCGAGCTGTATGCTCTGTACATAGTCGCTGGTGTTTGCCGGGTCGGATATTGCTGCGCTTGCCGAAAAAGGCGTTGCTGTAATAACAGACAGAGCAGCGGCTAAAGATATGGTAGTTACAATTTTTTTCATGATAATACTCCTTTAAATATCTTGAAGTAATCCCTATTTATTTACATTATATCAGATACAGTCTATAAAATCAATGTTTTTTTAGAATTTTCATTTAATACCGTGATGTGCTTTATACGACCGTATAGAACAGATAACGGGAAAACATTTCAAAAGTAGTGTTCATTCGCTCTTTCCTAAGGAGAAAATATGTGATATGCTTTTATCAGATTGATTTGAAAGGCGGTTTTAACGTATGATTACACTTAGAAAACAGGGCGTAAAGCCCGACAGCACAATAGTTTACATGGAGGTATACGGAGTAAACAGGGTGATATACCGTGTAACAGCCTCTACTGTGCGGCGAAAGGGAAAGATTATATATACATATGGCATAACTCTTGAGGATATCCGTGCTGGAGTAAAGGAGACTATCGAGAGCTTTTCCGACAATATGGAATATACCATTGCCTTTACAAATGCACTTGTTAAAAAGGGCGTCAGACCGGAGGGGCTTTATAATGCTGCACTCAGACAACTCCGATGCAGTCCAATCCAAAATCAAAATTGAAATTTTGGTGAAAAAGGTCTTGCTATTTGTTTTGGAATGTAGTATAATAAATATGATTGTAACAGCAATTATATTTTTCTGTAAAGGAGAACTACATTTATGTATCAGGATATGATGGACAGCATTGGCTTTGTTGGTCAGTACGACCCTGAAGTAAGTGCTATCATGGGACAGGAACTAGCAAGACAGCGCAGAAACCTGGAGCTTATCGCAAGTGAGAATATCGTTTCACCGGCTGTAATGGCTGCTATGGGTTCTGTACTTACAAATAAGTATGCAGAGGGTCTGCCCCATAAGCGTTACTATGGCGGCTGCGAGTATGTTGACGTTGTGGAGGAGATCGCTATCGAAAGAGCCAAGGAGCTTTTCGGAGCAAAGTATGCAAACGTACAGCCACATTCCGGCGCACAGGCTAACACAGCAGTATATTTTGCACTGCTCCAGCCGGGTGATACAGTTCTGGGTATGAGTCTTGCACACGGCGGACACCTGACCCATGGCTCACCTGTAAATATTTCCGGTAAGTATTTCAACTTTGTTTCATACGGTCTCGGCGATGATGAGGTCATTGATTATGATAAGGTACAGGCTCTTGCCGACGAGCACAAGCCAAAGCTCATCGTAGCAGGCGCAAGTGCTTATCCAAGAATTATCGACTTCGAGAGACTTTCTGCTATTGCCAAGTCAGCAGGCGCATATCTGATGGTGGATATGGCACACATTGCTGGTCTTGTAGCAGGCGGTCAGCATCCGTCACCAGTTCCATATGCAGATGTAGTGACAACTACAACTCACAAGACTCTCCGCGGACCAAGAGGCGGACTTATCCTCTGCAACGACGAGGAGATCGCAAAGCAGATCAACAAGGCAGTATTCCCCGGCACACAGGGCGGACCTCTCATGCACGTTATCGCAGCTAAGGCGGTATGCTTCGGCGAGGCTCTGAAGCCCGCATTCAAGGAATATGCCGAGAACGTTGTAAAGAATGCCCAGGCTCTTGCAGCAGGTCTTGTAAAGCGTGGATTCAACCTTGTATCAGGCGGCACAGATAACCATCTTATGCTGGTTGACCTCCGTCCATTCTCCATTACAGGCAAGGAGCTTGAAAAGCGTCTTGATGATGTTTATATCACAGTAAACAAGAATGCTATCCCCAATGATCCTGAAAAGCCTTTTGTAACATCCGGTATCCGTGTGGGAACTCCTGCCGTTACAAGCAGAGGTCTCGGCGTTGAGGATATGGACAAGATCGCAGAGCTGATGTATATGACTGCAACTGATTTTGAAAACAGCGCAGACATTATCCGTGCAGGTGTAACTGATATTTGCAGGAAGTATCCGCTGTATGAATAATAGTATCAGATGAATAAATAACAGAAAAGCGCATTTGCAGTGACAGATGCGCTTTTTATGTATTGGAGGCGAGAACATGGAGCATCCTCTTGCGGATCTTATACGTCCGAAAAGTCTTGATGATGTTGTAGGACAAAAACATCTGCTGGATAAAGGCAAGCCGCTCAGGAGAATTATCGACAGCGGACGAATACCAAATCTCATTTTCTACGGTCCCTCAGGTGTAGGCAAGACTACAGTTGCCCGCATAATTGCGGACAGGACGTCAATGACTCTGCACAAGCTTAATGGTACGTCTGCCTCTACCGCCGATATACGGGAGGTTGTATCTCAGATAGGCACATTTGCAGGCATGAACGGCATACTCCTTTATCTGGACGAAATACAGTACCTTAACAAGAAACAGCAGCAGAGTCTTCTTGAATATATAGAAAATGGTCAGATAACCCTCATAGCCTCTACAACGGAAAATCCCTATTTTGCAGTATATAACGCCCTCATCAGCCGGAGCACCGTATTTGAGTT
>CALXBL010000003.1 GCA_944386525.1 uncultured Ruminococcus sp.
AATGTCATCCAAGGCTCAGAAGGCACTTTTTTCGCCCTGTAAAACGCAAAAAACCACGGAATTTCCGTGGTTTTTTGGTGTGTCATCTATTTTGTATGACCATGATGGTACGCCTGATGCGATTCGAACGCACGGCCTTCAGAGTCGGAGTCTGACGCTCTATCCAACTGAGCTACAGGCGCATATATGGAATTACGGGACTTACAACATACTATTATACCATAACGCCTGATGAATTGCAAGCTCTTTTTGTAAACAATCATTTATTCCAAAAAACATCTGCCGCAGCAAGCAGAGGTTCGGCTGCCGCAAGAAGAAATCTGGTCTGCTCTGTATTAATACTGCTCGTGTCGATTGATAAATCGTGCCCCAGAATGCGCAGCGTAAGACAGTGCTCGGGTGAAATTTCAATTTCTGCCATGATGGAACTGCCGTTCCCGGCTCTCTGACCTGAGGAGCAGCAGACCTTTATCCAGCCAAACGCACCTGCATTGAGAATTGCCCAGCTTAGTATGAATAGGGTTGATCTTCTTATAATTCTTTTCATTTTGCAAAATCCTTTCAGTGCAGATCGAGCAGCACCTGAGCTAAAGCGTCGCCGAAAAGCGAGCCGGCATAGAGCGCCTGTTCCAGCGTATTTCCGTGAGAGCCAACCTCAATAAGCAGGCTTCCTGTGGTGAGGTTCTGGTTATAACGTCTGTAGTCAAACAGCACCGGACGTGTAAGCCCCGGATACATAGTCTCCATCTGCTCCTGCAGGCGGCAGGCAAAACGGAAGTTGAACATATAGTTTGGCATACCCATAGTGCCGTCATCGCAGCCGGAGATTATCATGACCTGAGCTGATTCTTTTTCGTTTATCTCGACAACGGGCTGAGTTATGGAGGTTTCTGTGCCTATAGCGTCACGGTGAATGTCAAGCACGACTTTTATACTTGGATATTCCTCTAAGATGGCTTTTACTGTTTCGGCGCTTCTTTCATAAGCTCCGGTGTAGGATGGGTAGTCGTGGATAGTCTTGTCGTGTATGTACTCAATTCCTGCATTTTCCAGTTTTTCGCAAATGGCTTCGCCGACGGCGATAACATTTTTAGTTTCATCGGTAGTTCTGTAGTTAAAGCTTGGGTCGAAGTTTTCCCTGACGTAGGGTTCGTATGATTCGGTTGTGTGGGTATGCATTATGAGGACCTGAGGCTTTTCGTTTACTGATACTTTGAAAGCCGGAGGGAGTTGGCTTTCCTCGAGGAGCTGACTGTTGGGAACGGAGGTATGGTTCACGACCTGACCGCCGCCCTCCAGAGAGATAAACTTATTGCCTGAGTAGCCGGTGAGAGTTGTACGGACTATCTTATTTTCCTCGGAGACATTCCACTTTTCGGGGTATGGTTTAGGTCCTGTATCTGACGAGGACTGTTCGGTTGGACTTTCGTTTACTGAGCTGTTATTCACCTCGAGAGCGTCGTCCGACAGCGGACACCATTCAGTGGGCTGCATATCTATATAAGCGTCGCTAAGAGTGATATTGGGTGCAGGGGATATGTTATTTGTATTATGCTCAGAAATCGAGCGGAGAGTCAGAGCAGTTATCAAAGCGGCTGCCACGATAGAAGCGAGGGCAATACGTTTATATTTTTTTCTTCTGGAGTATCTTCTGTACATATCCTTGTCACCTCATTATTATATCCTGATATAGATATTATATGCATGGATATGCGTCATATATGAAGATACTTACATATTTTCATCGCCAAAAAAGACAAGAACCTGAATGAGCGCACAGACATGAGATTACAAAAAGAGAGGAGTCCTTTGGCAGCTGCCTCCGGACTCCGTTAAAGGGGTGGAATTCTTTGGAATCCCACGTTTATATGCTGTTTGTGATTGCTTTAAAGTCCGGCCTCCCACTCCCAGTTGTAAAGCTCCAGCTGAGATATATTATACGGAGTTAGCTGATATACACAGTGATTTATCCAGTTTGAAAACAGCAGATTAGCACTGCATCCCCATGTGAAAAGCGGTTCGTTGGCTGGGTTGTCGTCAGGGAAATAATTGTATGGCAGGTGTATGTCTATCCCTTTGTTCACATCACGGAAATATTCATCTTTCAGTGTATTCCGGTCGTACTCAAAATGGCCGGTGATGAAATAATGTCTGCCGTTGTTGTTGGCTGCAATATGAACGCCTGCGATATCCGATTCTGTGAGTATGCACAGATTAGGCACCTTTTCAATATCCTCCCTGCGAACCTCCGAAAGACGTGAGTGCGGTGCAAGGAAAACATCGTCAAATCCCCGAAGCAGCTGAACGTTCTTCATCTGCAGCTTGTGCTTGAAAATACCGAACATCTTTCTTGGGAGGTCGTACTTGGGTACGCCGTGATGATAGTAAAGTCCCGCCAGAGCCGCCCAGCATATGTGTAGAGTTGAGAAAACATGGGTTTTTGTCCACTCCATAATGGTGCATATCTCGTCCCAGTAGTCGACCTGTGTAAAGTCCAGATGCTCAACAGGCGCACCGGTTATAATGCAGCCGTCGTAGTAATTATCCTTTATCTCGTCGAATGTGTGGTAGAAAGCGTCGAGATGACTTTTTGCAGTATTCTTGCTGACATGGCTTGCTATCTGTAAAAATTCAATATTCACCTGAATTGGCGTGTTGCTGAGCAGTCTCAGGAACTGGCATTCAGTTTCTATCTTCTTTGGCATGAGATTGAGTATGAGTACTTTAAGAGGGCGTATATCCTGATGTGCTGCACGCTCGTTATCCATCACGAAGATATTTTCATCAGCAAGAGTCTGAAAAGCCGGCAGATCCGGCGATATACAAATGGGCATATTGCAAGAAATCTCCTTTTAATTTTCTTTTCCTATGGCGTTGCGGATGGCACGCAGCTCATCAGCAGTCAAATCTCGGTAAGTGCCGGGTTTCATCATACCCAGCTTAAGAGGTCCAATGCTCACACGGCGGAGTCTTGCGACCTCCAGACCCAGCGCCTCGCACATACGGCGTATCTGACGGTTTCTGCCTTCTTTTATGGTTATGAGGAGTACGACTCTGCCGGGTTCTCTGGTTTTTACCACAACGTTTGCAGGCAGAGTTTTTCTGCCGTCGAGTTCGATACCGCTTGCCAGTTCTACGAGCTGCTCTTCAGTAATATCCGGGCGGACTGTAACACGATAGGTTTTGCTGATATGGCGGCTTGGGTGCATGATGTCGTTTGCGAATTTGCCGTCGTTTGTAAAGAGCAGCAGTCCCTCGGAATCCTTATCGAGGCGTCCCACCGGATAGAGGCGTTCCTCCTCATCTGCTAACAAATCCATAACGCAGCGTCTGTCCAGCTCGTCGGACGTGGTAGTCACATATCCACGGGGTTTATACATCATTATGTAGCGGTAGGACTTCTTCCGGCTTAGATATACTCTTTCGCCTGAAACGGTTATAATATCCTGATAAGATGCCTTGTCGCCCAGTTTTACCGGGTGACCATTAAGCTTGATCTTTCCCTTTGAAATAAGCTCCTCAGCCTTTCTTCTGGAGCAGTAGCCTGCATCTGCAAGCAGCTTCTGAATTCTTATTTTTTCCACATTATTCTCCTTTACTTTATTACTTTATAGATTATTTCTTTTCTGCATAGGGAACGGACTTTCCTGCATACAGCTCCTGACGCATAATCTCAAAGCCGTCGCAGCAGTGCACGAGATATCCGACCACATCGTCTTTCTGAATCGGCGCATAAAGCATGGGTGCAGTTTCCGTTACCCATATTATCCTTATATCCGACTGAGGAGCGCAGCACCATAGTACTTCCTCCTTAGCATAGAGCGGAACGGTTTCCTCAGTGCCGCCGGCTACAGGCAGTTTCAGCGAATCAGGAACGGTTGCATACTGCATCTCTGCACGGGCAAAAGCCTCCTCGTATAGGGTGATGTGGTCATTCCAGTCGTTTTTGTCGTTCAGGGTTACGCAGATAAGCGTGATACCGTTACGCTCGCAGGCTGACACAAGACATCTTCCTGCCTCATCGGTAAAGCCTGTTTTAACGCCGATAACACCATCGTACATGGAGAGCAGCTTGTTTGAGTTATAGAGCCATCGTTCATAGGGCGGATTGCCGAAATCGAGGCAGGCTGACTCCTGAGAGCATATCTCCCGGAAGTCCTCATTTCTTAGAGCCTCAGCGGTGAGCAGTCCCATGTCGTATGCGGTGGAGTAATGTTCCTCGTGGTGAAGTCCCGAAGGTGTTACAAAGTGGGAATTTTCCATTCCTATATCAGCGGCACGTTCGTTCATCATATCGGCAAAAGCCTCGTAGCTGCCGGCGATTTTCACAGCAGCAGCTCCTGCCGCATCATTGCCGGAGGGCAGCAGCATACCGTAGCAAAGGTCACGCTTTGACACAATATCGCCCTCCAGGAGTCCCATTGAGGAGCCTTCCACCTTGATGGCGTTTGAGTCGACGGTAAATTCGCTGTCAAGATCTCCGCTTTCCAGGCACAGCAGGGCGGACATTATTTTTGTAGTGCTTGCCATTGGCAGCTTCATGTGAGAGTTGCCCTCCAGTATCACAGAGCGTGAAGCCATATCCATTACAACATACGCCTTTGCGGAGACATCCACCTCCCACGCAGAGCCGCATGGCACAGCGCAGCAGAACATCATACATAAAGCGCATATAACGCAAATTATCCTTTTCATACACAAGCCTCCTACAGCTATAACATATAATACTGTATGAGGCATTGTTTTATGTTATGATAGTTAATTTTCAGTTTGAGCAGCTGTAGATTTATCAGTCTTTTTATCCTTGTAGTTTTCTATCATTTCGCTTATTTTGTCCATAAGCTCTGGCATGGTGCGGATAACGCCGGATATTTTATCTTCCGATGAAGATATCTGTATAAGGCGGACGTTGCTCATCTTGTCTACAATAAGGAAAGCCACCGGCTGGACAGTAACGCCTGCACCGGTACCGCCGCCAAAGAGCTCCTTTGGATTTTGCTTTGCCGGCAGATCGGAGCCGCCTGATGCAAAGCCGTATGAGACTTTTGAAACGGGGATTATTGTAGTTTCACCAACCTGCATCGGGTCGCCGATGATAGTTTTAACGTCGCCCATTTCACGTATCTTGTCGATAGTGATATCCATCATCTGTGTAATTTTAGCCTTTTCGTTGTGATTCTGCATTTTGGGTTCCTCCTTGTATTTTGGGGTTTGGTGTATTATTCTGCTCGGAGCGCAGAGAATTTTTCAGATATGTCCAGCCAAGGGCGATTCCTGCAGCTATCACGGCGGCAGGACTGAGCATAGTACGGAATCTTACTGTATAGACAGTACGTTCCGTGCCGAACCGTGGCAGAACCTCGATATGGTCAGCCTTTATGGAAAAGAACGACTGAAAGAATGCAAGTCCGTTTGACACAGCAGTGCACATCTTTCCATATTTAATTGCGCAGTCGCAGGAATCGAAAGCGCCGACTTTTATATCAAGATAAAGCCGTGATATCCTTATCCCACGGAAAAGCCGCCTTATACCTTTACTAACCGGCTCTATAAAATCCATTACAGTCCGGACGATATCGCCGACAGATTGTTTTTTATCAGTATCGTGAGCATTGCCTTTGGCGGCACGCTTTGACTGTCTGCGTTTTTTCTTCTCATTTTTCTTTTGCTTTTTGAGTAATTTCTTTTCCTTTTCAGCTTTTATCTTTTCGTTAGATTTTTTCTTAGTGCTGTTGAATAGAGTTATCCCGCAGTAGGACACCTTCACATCAGCCTTACCGTTTTCATACCGGAAGTCGGCAGCTGCCGGCATGAACAGTATAAATGATATTATTCCCAGAATAATAAGAAATATTATCCAGCCGGTCATTTAAAGCTCCTTTCGGTACATTTATTTCTCGCTGCTTACGGAGCTTTCCGTCTCCTGCTCGTCATTATTTTCGTGCGGACGCTGTATTATCGGCAGCGGCGGCAGGTCGCCGAGAGATGTAAGCTCAAAGCATCTGAGGAAATTTTCAGTAGTCTTATATGCTACAGGTTTTCCGGGGATATCGAGTCTGCCTGATTCTTCAAGCAGTTCACGCTCCACGAGATTATTTACAACGGAGCTGCTGTCGACGCCTCGTATGTGTTCGATAAAGCTTTTAGTAACGGGCTGGTTGTAAGCGACTATAGTGAGTACTTCCATGGCGGCGTTTGAGAGTGGAGCACTCTTTTTGCTTTCCATGGCGGCACGTATATATGGTGCGAATTCTTTTCTTGTGCACAGCTGCCAGCTTTTCCCAAGGGTGACGATATATAATCCGCTTCCGTCTTTTTGATAGCGGTCGTTTATTGAACGGATTATATCGGGCAGTTCATTTTCATCCGAACCGATTACCTCAGCCAGTCTTGATGACGGTACAGGCTCACCGCAGGCAAAGAGTACAGCCTCGATGATAGCAGTTTTATTTATAGTGAGTTGATGTTCCATGTTTCCTCCTCCTCGGGTGCAGCGGCAGGCTCAGGACGTCTGCCGTTTTCACGGTAGAGATATGTGTTGTCATCGCTTATACAAATTCTGCCGTGTTTTGTGAGTTCCAGTATTGCTAAGAACAGAGCGACTCTTGCGCTTCGCTCACGCACGTCCGCATACATGGCGTCGATGTATACGTGGTCGTTTTTGTGGAGCCCGCGTATTATATACACGACCTTCGACATAACGGAAACATAGCTTCTGTTTACCACACGCTGGAGCTTTTCTGATGAATGTGTCTCCTGTTTAATGAGTTTTCTGCCCATGGCAAGAAACACATCGCACAGCTCCTGGGGCTTATGTTTTCGTTCATATTTTGTGGAAATATTTATTTTAGCCGGCTTTCGTACAAATATGCTGCTGCCTGCATATCTTTTTCTGAGAGATTCAGCCGCCTGTTTACAAAGGGCGTATTCTATGAGCGCACCTTGCAGTTCCTCTTTTTGTTTTTCGGCGTCGTTGGGTTTTGGCAGCAGGGAGGCAGTTTTGATAAGAATGAGTCTTGCAGCCATTTCGAGGAATTCACCGGCAAGTTCCAGGTCGTGTTCTCTCGCCTGTTCGAGATAGAGGAGATACTGTTCCAGCAGGCTTGATATTTCGATGTCGTAAATATTCAGCTTATGCTTTGTGATAAGGCTCAGCAGCAGGTCCATAGGACCTTCAAAGACCTCGAGTTTAAAAGAAATCTGTTCCATAATCAGCCTATGATAGCCTCCATTATGAGCGCTATCCAGTCAGTGGCGTTGTAGAAGAGGAGATATATCTTGGATGAAAGCCACGACAGAGGTATACTGAATGCATTTGAGCATACAAGCACCAGGAATATGATAGAGATTATCATCTGGTTGCGCTGTATCCATATTACCGCACGAGTCGGCAGGAACTGCATGAGCACGTTTGAGCCGTCGAGCGGCGGTACGGGGATAAGGTTGAAAACGGCAAGTCCGATATTGACAGATATGAAATAATAGAGTATAGTAGAAATGCTGCTGAGGGTGTTGTAGAGCATCGTATTGTCTAATGATATCGGTATGCAGTAGAGTATGCGCAGCAGCATCATTGCGATAAATGCAACGATGAGGTTTGAAAGAGGTCCTGCCAGTGAGGTCAGGATAATGCCTTTTCGTGGATTGCGCATGGCGTTTGGATTTATCGGGACGGGCTTTGCCCAGCCGAATCCGGTCAGCAGCAGGAGGAGTGCACCGATTGGGTCGATGTGTGCAAATGGGTTTAGAGTTATCCTGCCGGAGGACTCAGCGGTATAGTCGCCGCACTTTTTAGCAACAAATGCATGGGCGAATTCATGCAGCGGCAGAATGAGAAGTATGACGAGTATGCGTGCCGTTATTGTAAAAAGATTAAGACCGAAAAAGCTCATGTTTAATTACCTCACAAGTTATAGTTAGTTATAATTATAATACCTCTTATTATACAACATAGAGATGTAAATTTCAATAGAAAATTGTCATGAAAAACGTAACAAAAAATTTTTTTTGAAAAAAATGAAAAAATACTTGCATTCTTAAAAAGAATATGATATAATAGAATCCGTTAGCTTTTTTAAGGAGGTGCAGCCAATTATGGCAAAATGTGAATTTTGCGGCAAGGGTGTTACATTTGGTATCAAGGTGTCTCACTCACACAGACGCTCTAACAGAACATGGAAGCCGAACGTAAAGCGTGTAAAGGCGATTGTGAAGGGTACGCCCTGTCATGTATACGTTTGCTCCAGATGCCTGCGCTCCGGCAAAGTTGAGCGTGCGTAATCGGATTTCCGATGTTTCAGATATGGAGAAGATGTTCAGGAGAGTTTCCTAAAATGGAGACTGCTCCTGATTTTTCTATCCGGAGAAAAATATGAAATTAAAATTGAAATTTTACTTGCTTTTTTGTGCAATGTGTGTTATAATGAATTCATCGTGCACTTAACGTGAGAAATTTAATCTGAGGTGAATGTAATAATGGCACAGATGAAGAAACCAACTGTTAAAAATCCAGAGCTGGTAGCTGCAATGACAGAGTTCAGGGCAAATGCCAGTCCGGTAAATGAAAAGAAAATGACAGATGCGATAAAGGATGCTCAGTTTATTGCTCCTGTGATAATGGACGACCTGCCCGAAAATATGGAGGCAGGCGAAAAGTATACAGCACAGGCAAAGTTTATGCTGGTTCAGCAGAAAGATGGCACAAAGCTGTTCCCTGTATTTACTGAATGGCTGGAGTTCCTAAAGTGGAAAAACGACCCCGAATGCAAGACCGTTACACTGAATTTCGAGCAGTTCTGCAATGTTGTAGCAGGCAGTCCGGAGGCGGCTGGTCTTGTTATCAATCCCGGTGAGGCAGGTCTGCTTGTATCAAGAAAGAAGATGAGTGAGCTTTCCGGCAGAGATCTTATGCCCAAAGCAGCAGTAGTTCCGCCTGCACCGGAGGTAACTCCCGATCCCGAGAAGATGCTCTTTGGCAGCGATAAGCAGACAAATCCCGCACTAATTGCGGCTATCGACGATTTCCGTAAGGCGAAAAATCCCGAAAAGGAAAAGGTAATGATAGACGAGATCCGCAAGGCTAAGTTCGTAGCTCCCGTTCAGATGGACGAGCTGCCTAAGGATCTGAAGCTGGAAAAGGGTCAGACACACCAGGCACAGGTGAAGTTCGTTATGATACAGAAAGAGGGCAAGAAGTTTTTCCCGCTGTTTACAGACCAGGGCGAGCTTGCACGCTGGAAGAATGCACCAGAGCACAAGACTATTCTGCTTACATTTGATCAGTACAGCGGTATGCTTGCACAGCAGGGTGCGGATGCTGAGGGTCTTGTTATCAATCCGTTTGGTGCGGCACTTCCTATGCCGAAGCAGCAGGTGCTTGCCATGAGAAATGGCGCACAGATCTATGATCTGAAGGATATCCCGATGGATATGCTGCAGGAGCTTTCTGCTCACTTTGAAAATGAACCGATGATTCATGCAGCGTGGGTAATGGGAATGCGTGTAAATAACAATGAGAGCTATATGTTTTTTGTAGAGCATGATGTGGTATCATCTCAGGAGAGCCAGAAGGCGCTTTATGATCCTATAGCTCAGATAGCAGGCAAGTATACGAAGGGCGTACCGTGCGGTATAGTACCGGCAGGAATGCCGCAGTCGCAGCAGGTTATTAAGGGCAAGATGCCGTTCTATAAGGAAGCTGAATAAAAATAACAATTACTCCCAAACAGCGCATAAACCACACAAACATAAAACCTGATTACAGGCTAAAAAAAGTCTGCCGCATACCAACGGCAGACTTTTTATTTATAGCTATAGCTGTAAAAAAACTCCCTATTCACTCCGTGAGACAATATTCTGAAGCCATATTCCGCTCTTTATCATAAAGAATCCTATTATCACCTTGATTATCTCGGTGAGCTGAACAAGGAAGAATACTGTTATTATAGGCAGGCTTGTGAAGTGCGACAGTACATAGGCAAAAGGTATGAGTATGACCCACGTAAAGCCGCTGTCAAATATAAACGTTATTCCGGTCTTGCCGCCGGAGCGCAGCGTGAAATAGGAACAGTGCGAAAATGCACACAAGGGCATCGCCATTGCCGCTATAAAGATGAAGTTTCTGGCAAGCTTTTTTATGCTCTCGTCGGTGTTGTATATGGATGGGAAGAATCCGCCCACTGCTGCCATTATGCCCGCAAATACAATACAACACGCCACACAGAAAAAGATCATCTTACGGGCATAGTCTCTTGCCTCGCCGAGCCTTCCTGCGCCAAGACTCTGACCTACGATAACGGATATGCTGCTGCCAAGCTGAATGTAGACTATGTTGAACAGGTTTGTTATGGTCGAGGAGATATTCTGAGCCGCAACTACTTCCAGACCTCTTACAGAGTAGCACTGCACAATTACAGTCATACCAACCGCCCAAAGCATTTCATTGAGTATGAGAGGAACGCCCTTTTTAAGGATATCTCTGCATATATATCCGGGTATCCTGAAGCTTCTGAATGCTCCCCTTATGTAGGGATTTTTCGCCTTGTGAGTGTGTGTCCAGACGATAACTATTATACACTCGATAATACGTGCTATGACTGTAGCCGCAGCCGCACCCTGAACTCCCATAGCTGGTATCAGTCCGTCTATACCAAAGATAAAGATGAAGTCGAGGACGATGTTCACAACAACTGCAGCCGCACTTGCTATCATTGGTACAAGCGTCTGACCTGTCTCACGGATAGTGTTGACATACGCCTGACAAATGGCAAAAGGCAGCAGTGTTCCAAGCATTATAACAAGGTAGTCCTTGCCGTATTTAAGTGCAAGATCTATGTCGCCAATGTTTCCGCTGTCGCTCAGGTAGAGTGATATGAGCTGGTCGTCGAGGAGCGTAAACAGCGCAAAGGCTATTGCCGTTATCAGCAGAACTGCATACATCTTGAATCGGAAGGCGTATTTTTGTCCCTGGTAGTCGCCCTTGCCGAAATACTGCGTACCAAATATGCCTGCGCCCGAAACTCCGCCGAATATGCATATGTTGAACACGAATATGAGCTGGTTTACTATCGCAACGCCCGACATCTGCTCGGTTCCGATCTGACCTACCATGATGTTGTCGATAAAGCTTACAAAACTGGTGACTGCGTTTTGTATGATCATGGGTACTGCGAGGTATAATATTCTTCTGTAAAAAGCCTTGTCGCCTATAAATCTGTTTTTTAAAGTCTGTATCATTAAAATTCTCCTTTCTTTTGGGGACGGAGTATATTATATCACTTATATTTCCCGGTATCAAGGCTTTTTTTCAGATTTTACGCTTAGTTAATAATACATATAAAACACATGAGCCCGCAAATAATATATGTAAAATGCGAAAAATGTGTAATCCCTATTGACAGGATAGGAATTAGGGTATATAATAGTCAATGGGAGAAAGGTTAGGGAGGTGAACCCTTGTTATGATGATCTCAACTAAGGGAACATATGCTATAAGAGTCATGCTTGATCTGGCTCAGCACGAGAATGAGGGGTATATCTCGCTGAAATCTATTGCAGAGCGGCAGAATATCTCCGCAAAATATCTGGAATCCATAGTCTCCATGCTCAACAAGGGTGGTATGCTCTCGAGCCTTAGAGGTAAGGACGGCGGCTATAAGCTGCTTAGAAGTGCTGAGGATTACTGCATCGGTGAGATATTAAGGCTGACTGAGGGCGGACTTACACCCGTCTCGTGCCACGGCTTTGCAGAGGATGAAAACGGCTGCCGAAATGTGGGAAACTGCCTTACATTTCCCATGTGGCAGAAGCTCGACACTCTCATAAATGACTATCTGGACAAGGTGTCCCTCAGAGATCTGCTGGAGGGGAATGTCTGAGACATACGGAAAGCCTGCATACAGGCTGATTTTTTGGCAATAATATCCTATAAAACAAATGGGAATTGAAAGGGAGAGATATAATGAAAGTTTACGCTGATAACGCCGCAACTACCATGATGAGCCGTACAGCGAAAGAGGCTATGATGCCATATTTTGATGTGCTCTATGGCAACCCGTCCAGCCTCTACAGCTTCGGTCAGGAGGCAAAGACCGCTCTGGAGGAGGCTCGTGCAAAGGTGGCTAAAGCTCTTAACGCCGACCCAAGGGAGATATACTTCACATCAGGCGGCAGCGAGGCTGATAATCAAGCTATACTGTCCGCTGCTATAGCAGGCGAAAAAAAAGGAAAAAAACACATTATCTCAACTGCCTTTGAGCACCACGCAGTACTCCATACACTGAATAAGCTCCGGAAACAGGGCTATGAGGTAACACTGCTGGATGTCCACGAAAACGGCGTCGTTACTGCACAGGAGGTGGCAGACGCTATCCGTGAGGATACCTGCCTTGTGACTATCATGTTCGCAAACAACGAGATAGGTACTATCCAGCCAATAGCTGAGATAGGTGCTGTCTGCCGTGAAAAGGGCGTACTTTTCCACACCGATGCCGTACAGGCTGTAGGTCATGTTCCGGTCGATGTTAAGGCTATGAATGTTGATATGCTCTCACTGTCGGGACACAAGTTCCACGGCCCAAAGGGCGTGGGTGCACTATATGTGAAAAAAGGCATAATGCTGCACAATCTTATTGAGGGCGGAGCTCAGGAGAGAGGCAAGCGTGCCGGTACTGAAAACGTACCCGCTATCGTGGGTATGGCTGCTGCTCTTGAGGAGTCTGTTGAAAATATGGATAAGAATATGGCTAAGATAACTGCCATGCGTGAGATGCTTATCGAGGGACTTTCAAAGATACCCCACAGCAAGCTGAACGGCGACCGTGAAAAGCGTGTTCCCGGTACGGTGAACTTCTGCTTTGAGGGTATTGAGGGCGAATCACTTCTCCTGCTGCTGGACGACGCCGGTATTGCAGCGTCTTCGGGTTCAGCCTGCACATCAGGCTCGCTCGACCCAAGCCACGTTCTGCTCGCTATAGGATTGCCTCACGAAGTAGCACACGGTTCGCTGAGACTGTCTGTAAGCGAATATAACACCCCTGAGGAAATGAAGCACATAATTAAGAGCGTTCCTGAGGTAGTAGATTATCTGAGAAAACTTTCACCCGTTTGGGAAGATCTTGAAAAGGGAGTAAAAGAATATGTTATACAGTGAAAAGGTAATGGATCATTTCCGCAATCCGAGAAATGTCGGAGAGATTGAAAACGCTGACGGTGTAGGCGAGGTCGGCAACGCTAAGTGTGGCGACATTATGAAGGTATATCTTAAGGTCGAAAACGACATTATCACCGATGTAAAGTTCAAGACCTTCGGCTGCGGCTCTGCAATAGCAGCAAGCTCCATGGCAACTGAAATGATAATGGGCAAGCCTATTTCAGAGGCCCTCACGCTTACAAACAAGGCTGTTGTTGAGGCTCTGGACGGACTGCCGGCTCACAAAATCCACTGCTCAGTTCTGGCTGAGGAGGCTGTGAAGTCTGCGGTAAAGGACTACTACGATAAGAACGGCATTGAGTATGATAAGTCACAGTTCTGCGAGGGAGACTGTGCCTGCTGCCACGACCACGGCAACGGAGAGGACGAGTAATTATGATAGCTGATGTACAGAAGGAAATACTGAGCCTTAAAAAGGAAAAGGACTTCTGCATACTTGCCCACTGCTATCAGACGCCGGATATTCTGGAAATAGCCGACTTTACTGGAGATTCCTTTGCGCTGAGCACAAAGGCGATGGATGTTGAAAATAAAAATATACTCATGTGCGGTGTGCGCTTTATGGCTGAAACTGTAAAGATATTCTCACCGGACAAGAAGGTGTGGCTATCGAAGCCGGACGCAGGCTGTCCTATGGCTGAACAGCTTGATATTGATTCCCTCAGAAAGCTAAGGGAGCAGTATCCCGACCATGTGGTAGTCGCATATGTGAACACGACGGCAGAGCTTAAAACGCTCTGCGACGTTTGTGTGACCTCTTCCTCGGCGGTGCAGATAATCAGCAATATGCCCGAGAAAAAGATACTCTTTATACCAGACTGCAACCTTGGCAGCTACGTACAAAAGCAGGTGCCCGACAAGGAGATCGTAACAATAAACGGCGGATGTCCAGTGCATTCAAGTCTTACTGCTGAGGACGTTCGTAAGGCAAAGGCTGCGCATCCTACGGCACAGTTCCTTGTACATCCGGAGTGCATACCTGCCGTTGTTGAAATGGCGGACTACGCCGGAAGTACTACCGGTATTATGGATTATGTGGCAAAGTCTGATTGCCGTGAGTTTATCATAGGAACCGAAAACAGCATAGTCCAGCATCTCCAGCTTGCATATCCCGAAAAGATGTTCTATCCTCTTTCAAAGCACTGCGTATGTCCTGATATGAAGCTTACATCTCTCACCGATGTTCTCAGCGTTATAAAGGGACACGCTGGCGAGGAGATAAATATGAGCGAGGAAATGCGCATTCAGGCTAAAAAATGCATGGATAGAATGCTGGAGCTTGGAAAATGAGCAGGGCTATGATCGCCATGAGCGGCGGTGTTGACAGTTCGGTATCTGCGGTGCTCATGCAGGAGATGGGATATGAATGCGTTGGTGCGACCATGACTCTGTTTACATCTCAGGATTCCGAGGGCAAGTGCGGTTCTGTGGACAACGCCCGTGACGCAGCCTCTGTAGCTGCCCGGCTTGGCATGGAACACCATGTTTATCCCATGGAGGATATATTTGCCCGTATGGTCATATCACCCTTTGTGAAGGTGTATGAGGCAGGTGCAACTCCCAACCCGTGTATACTCTGCAATCAGAATCTGAAATTCGGGGCGCTTCTTAGAAAGGCGATGGAGCTTGACTGCGACAAGATAGTCACCGGTCACTACGCCCGCACCGAGCGCCGTGAGGACGGCAGATATCTCCTTAGAAAGGCGAAAAATACGGCTAAAGACCAGACGTATGTACTCTATTTTCTGACTCAGGAGCAGCTTGCCCACATATATTTTCCGCTTGGTGATTTTGATAGCAAGGAGCAGATACGTGAAATCGCACGGGAGCATGGACTTGTGAGTGCGCATAAAAAGGAGAGCCAGGATATATGCTTTGTTCCTGACGGAGATTATACAGGCTTTATCGAGAGGTATACAGGGAGGAAGTATCCCTGCGGCGATTATTGCGACCTTGAGGGAAATGTTCTCGGCAGGCACAGCGGCATTATCGGCTACACGATCGGACAGCGTAAGGGACTTGGGATAGCTCTCGGCAAGCCGGCGTATGTATGCGGAAAGTGTGCGGAGACGAATACGGTATATCTTGGCAGCAACGAGGATTTGTTTACAAGGGAACTTATAGCGGATAACGTGAATCTCATACCATTTGAGCATATAGAGGGAGAGCTTAGGTGTTGTGCGAAGGTACGCTACAATCAGCAGGAACAGCCGGCTACGGTGACGGAGCTGACTGACGGCAGGATAAAGGTTGTATTCGATGAGCCGCAGAGGGCGATAGCTGAAGGACAGGCTGTAGTGCTTTACGATGGCGAATATGTAATAGGCGGAGGAATTATATCATAGCAAACTCTCTTAGATACGCACAGATGTGGGATTCCAAAGGTAATATCTCTGGTGTAGGTCTGGGGAGTGTTTTAGGACTATTCGAGGGTTTCTCCTCACAGATACGAGATATCTATAAAAAATAGAAAGTCTGCCGCTGGTATGCGGCAGACTTTTTTTAGCATATGATTGCGGCTTGTATTGGTGCGGTTGTGTGACCTTTTGGAATGCGTTATTTGGGGTTGTCTTGAATTTTCTTTTTGAACTTTCCCTTACCATTGACCTTCTTAGCTCTGCGCCTGGCTCTTTTCTCTTTAGCTTTAGTCTTAAGATTATCATAAAGCCTTTTAAGTACTGCCAGCGTCTTCTGATCATCAGGAAATAGTCTCTTGAGCAGGATTATCGACAGCATAAGCGTGATTATTTTCTCCGGGGTGAACGGAAGCCACAGCAGCGCAAGATACGCCCCCGCTATCGTAGCCAACCAGCCGCTCTTGAATATTGTTGCAAGTCCTAATGCGATATACGCCCATCCATTCGTTATAAGCCACGCAAGTCCGAAGCATAATAAAAATCTCGGGTTAGTGATAAGCTTTATTGCCCTGATTATAAATCTTTTTATCTTTTTCTTATCCATACAGTAAAATTCAGTCTATGTTTGCTTCTGCCTGCCGGTAATTATAATACCCTGGAAATATCCATAATATACAGCGCCCTCAGATAAACATAAACACCAGCAGGTCCCATGCCATATGAAGTGCTATCGGCAGTACTATGTTCTTAGTCCTTATGAATACTGCACTGAACAGCACGCTCAGTATCAGTATGCTCAGAAATCCCAGACTTGTAAATGATGATACAAATGTCCCCTGAGATATCCAGATGGGAAAGTGTATACACAAAAACAGCAGCGCATTTACACCAATGGCAATATACTGCTTTTTCGGCGGATCGCTTTCCTTTACAGTTGCGTTGAGCAGCCAGCCCCGGAATACCAGCTCCTCGGTTAGACCCACGAAAAGTACGGTTATTATGCTGTCTATGCCGAAGTCCTCTGATATACCTATGCCGCCGCTGCGCAATGCTCCTATGAGTATGTAGATGATGAAGCATGGGAATATTATAAGATAATTCTTCCAGCCGGCAGCAGCTTTTGTGAACATATCCTTAAGAGAGACCATACATCTGTCATTGTATCTGACTATGAGCCACGCAGCCGGCAAAGTCCAGACTATATTTTTTATAATGCCGTTTCTCACAAGTGACGACAAAGCTGTATCCTCACCTAAGGCGTCACATATAACCGGCTTTAGCAGCAGCGTGTATGCTGCCCATACGCACCACAGACATATTGTATATATTGTAAGTAAAGCAGCAAATCTGCCTTTGCTTGTGTCCTTAGTCATTTGGAAGACCCTCCAGATCAAATTCAGGCGTGTATTGTGCCTGTGCAGATGAAAGCTCCTGGGAAAAGCCATTTAGCTCAAGCTTTTCGGCGCATCTGAGTACGCTGCTGTACTCCATTGTGGTGAGCTTTCGGTTTAGATTTTTATATGGGAGCTTCTCCTTTGGCGGAGTATACTGTCCCATAAGGCTTATGAGAAACTCCTCTTTCGGCAGCAGTTCCGTGAGTTTTTTGAGTATATCAATGGATTCATGGCGGTGTCCCGGCAGGATAAGGTGCCTTATTATAAGACCTTTTTTCATAATGCCGTTTTCATCGAATACGGGTTTGCCTACTTGTCGGTGCATCTCAGCAATAGCTTTCAGGGCGTATTCGGGATAGTCCGGCGCCCATGAATATTCCCTTGCCGTGGCTGGGTAGAGATATTTGACATCCGGCAGATATATATCTATTATCCCATCGAGAAGCCTGAGCGTTTCAACAGTTTCATATCCGCTGCTGTTCCAGACTAATGGTATGGTGAGTTTGTCCCTTACCATATGAACAGCCTCAGTTATCCACGGTGTGAAATGCGAGCCTGTAACGAAGTTTATGTTATGTGCGCCCTGCTGCTGGAGCTTAAGCATACATTGTGCGAGATGCTTTGTTGTGATTTCTGTGCCGAAGCAATCGTGACTTATCTTTTGGTTCTGGCAGTAGCAGCAGCTAAGGCTGCATCCGGAGAAGAATATAGTTCCGGAGCCGTTGGTGCCGCTAATGCACGGTTCTTCCCACATATGGAGAGCACATCTTGCCGCACGGAGCTTGTCGTCGCAGCCGCAGTTCCCGTAGGATGCAGTTCTGTCGGTACCGCATTCCCGTGGACAGAGGGTACAGCAGGATATGTCGCAGCCGTTTATCATAGTCTGCATTTGAAGTCCTCGTAGGTAAAACGGCGTATAATTTCAATAGAGCCGTCCTCTTTGTGCAGTGCGATATCGGGCAGAGGCATACCGTTGAATGTGTTGGTCTTTACCATGGAATATATAGCCATATCGCAGAGGACGAGCTTGTCGCCGGCTTTAAGGGGTTTATCGAAGGAGTAGTCGCCGATAATATCGCCTGCAAGGCAGGTGTTTCCGCCCAGACGGTAGGTATAAGCCTTTTCGCCGGGCATACCGCTGCCTATTATATGCGGACGATAGGGCATTTCCAGAACGTCGGGCATATGGCAGGCTGCAGAGGCGTCGAGAATAGCAGCAGGCATACCGTTGTCAACGAAGTCAAGCACGGACGTTACAAGAAAGCCTGCATTGAGTGCGACAGCCTCGCCTGGTTCGAGGTATATCTGAGCGCCGTAACGTTCCTGCATGAGCTTTATGCAGCGGATAAGTCTTTCAAGGTCGTAGTCTGCTCTTGTGATATGGTGACCGCCGCCGAGATTTATCCATCTGCATTTTTTAAGGTATTTGTCGAACTTTTCAATAACGTGAGGGAGGGTTCTCTCGAGCACGTCGGAGTTCTGTTCGCACATTGTGTGGAAGTGTATACCCTCCAGACCCTCAAAAAGCTCATCGGTGAAGTCATTTGCACGTGTGCCCATACGTGAGCCGGGGATACATGGGTTATAGAGTTCTGTCTCCACCTCGGCGTATTCGGGATTTATGCGTATTCCGCAGGAAATATTTCTGCCGGAGTTTCGCACTGTATTCTTATGCTGCTGCCACTGGCTCAGGGTGTTGAAGACGATATGGTCGCTTATTTTCACAAGCTCTGCCATATCCTCGGCGGTGAAGGCGGGTGAGAATACGTGTACCTCTCCGCCGAACTCCTCAAAGCCGAGCCTTGCCTCATACAGACCGCTTGCAGTCGTACCGGCAAGATATTCACGGAGCAGGGGGTAGGTGCTGTACATAGAAAAAGCCTTTTGGGCGAGGAGTATTCTGCAACCGGTTTCCTGCTGAACGTACCGGAGCGTTTCGCAGTTTCTCCTTAGCAGGCGCTCATCGGTGATAAAGCAGGGTGTTTTCACGGAGGATATGTCTATATCAAAGCAGTCACGTATCATAGTGTTTATCCTTTCTTATTGCTGGGCGAGAATGAAGAAACTCCAAGTGTTTTTATCCATATTATAAACGGCGTCTATTCCCACGGTGGAAATATCCTTTCCCCATATGAGGTCGGTGGGAGTTTCTGGCTCAGCCTGTTCCTCGAATTTAACAACGGCGTCCTGAGCGTTTACTGAGCTGAAGATAGTAAATGCAGAAACAGCCTCAGCATCCGGCAGGATACCCTGTACAAGGCGTTCCATATTGTTTTGATAGTCCATACCCACAGCGGCGTACTCATCAGCCACGCTCTGAGCTGCGGTGTTCATGGAGTCGTCAGGAGCAAGCTCGGGGAGACTGTTTTCAGTGCGCTTGTGGTTCAGGAGCTGGAGAAATCTATGGCACTCGACCTGAGCCCACACGTCCTCCACGTGGTCACGCACGACCTGATTATCCGCCATATAGAGCTGTCTTAAGGCAGCGGCAGTTTGGTTGTAACCGCAGGTGAGGTTGTTGTATCGTGAGAGGGCTTCATCGGCGGCATCGAGCAGTATTAGCTGATAGCGGCTGTCGCCTGCCTCAGTGGGTGATTCTTCACACAGGGCGGCGATAGAGTAGCAGTTTTCGGCGTTTTCCATACTTCGTCTGAACGAGTTATCGGGCATGAATATTAGTACGGCTGCAGCAATGAGTGCAAGGATAAGTCCGCAGAACCCAAGGGTATAAAAGACTTTTCGGCGTTCGGTGCTGTTTTGCGTTTTCGGTTCTATGTCCTTTATGCAGTGGGGACACCTTGCAGTATCCGGCGGAAGCTTTCTTCCGCAGTTTATACAACGCATTTATAATGCTCCTTTTTATATTTTTATATTTTTTCACTTATTATTTTACTATACCTATGTGTATTTGTCAAGAAGATGGTGGGGTGGTGAGGTGAAAAGCCACGCAATTGCGAAGGAATCCGGCCGACAGAAAAAAATCTGATTTTTTTAAAAAAAAGTTGAGAAAAGGCTTGACAAATGATTTCATTTGTGATATAATAATAAAGCTGACTGAGAAGCAGCATACAAAATAAACTGGGGTGTCGCCAAGCGGTAAGGCAGCGGACTCTGACTCCGTTATTCGAGGGTTCAAATCCTTCCACCCCAACCACCAAGCGTTCTGACATAGGTCAGGGCGCTTTTTCATTTTCCACAAAGCATAGTTAAAAAAATTCGTCTAAAACTCCCTTTGACCAACCGACCCGAAAAGATGTATAATAGATATATGGCGCAGGGACAGCGGTCTGTGCGCAGGTATTATCAGCGTTATGATTTTGTGATCCATAACCGCTTGAGGGAGGTGAGCAGATGAAACGCATCAAATCAGCTTGTATTTGTCAGACAATTCATTTTATGCTCAAGGACGGCGTATATGGTGACTACGGCAGAAAGCAGATTGAAGCTGAGGTCGAGCACTACAAGATGACTCTCGACCGTAACAAAACAAAGTATAAAATAGTGGAAGAAACCACTCAGGACGACGGCTCTGTTATTATAAAGATAATCAAACAGTATAACACAAGTCCTGTTGGAAGTTATCTTGACTAAAAAAATGCGTGTAGCCAATGGCGTAAAACCAGCATCGCCATAGCTGCACGCTTTTTATTTTGTGTAAGGGGGATTCGTATGACAGGAAACAAAATGGCTGAAATGCCGGTGAATAGACTTATGCTCTCAATGGGAGCGCCAATGATAGTGTCGATGGTGCTTCAGGCGGTGTACAATATTGTGGACAGCGCCTTTGTATCAAATATGGAAACGGGCGGTGAGGAGGCTCTCAACGCCCTTGCGCTTGCCTTTCCGCTGCAGATACTGATGGTAGCCGTGGGCATAGGTGCCGGAGTGGGAGCTAATGTACTTACAGCAGCAAGCATGGGTTCCGGTGATACGGAACGTGCTGGCAAAGCCGCCGGAAATGCTGTATTTCTGGGGATAGTTATAACGGTGGTATTTATGCTTTTCGGATTTTTCGGGGCAGAGAAATACATCTCCTCCCAGACCTCAGACAGGGTCATAGCAGAAATGGGAACAGATTACCTTAGGATATGCTGTGTGTTTTCATTCGGCATGGCGCTGTTTGCAGTTTACGAAAAGCTGCTCCAGTCAACGGGACATTCGGTTTGCTCGACCATAGCCCAGATATCCGGTGCAGTTACAAACATCATCCTCGACCCGATAATGATATATGGCTGGTTTGGGTGTCCGGCAATGGGCGTAAAGGGAGCTGCATACGCAACAGTTATAGGACAGATAGTCTCATTAGTGATTGCTTTAATTTTCCATCTGAAAATGAACGGCTCAATATGCTGCAAACTGAAATTTTACAAGCCATCCATACGGATAATAGGACAGATATATGCCGTTGGATTGCCGGCTATAATATCTCAGGCGCTCATATCAGTGATGACCTACGGAATGAACCTGATACTCGGCAGTATAAGCGTATCAATGGTAACAGCATACGGTCTTTACTATAAGATACAACAGTTCCTGCTATTTGCGGCTTTTGGAATGCGAGATGCCATCATGCCGATAACAGCCTACAGCTATGGCATGGGCGACCGGAAACGTGTTAAGGAGTGTGTAAAGTTTGGTCATATCTACACTTTTATAATAATGCTTGCCGGAACGCTGCTCCTTGAGTTTACAGCAGTACCCTTTGCAGGCGCATTCGGACTTTCCGGCGAGACACGTTCACTCTGCATAGACGCCATGCGTATAATATCAGTATCATTTGTATTTGCCGGTGTGAATATTGCCTTTCAGGGAGTATTTCAGGCACTGGGAAAGGGCGGCAGTTCGCTTACCGTATCAATCTGCCGCCAGATATTGTTTGTGTTTCCCCCGGCGCTCATCTTTGCGGGACTGGCAAGAGAAAATCCGGAGCTTACATGGACGCTCTGGACGGTGTTCCCGATAGCGGAACTGCTCACGTCGATAGTGGCGTTTGTCTTATACCGCAGCATGAAATATCCGGATAAAAAATAATTTATCTCAAAAGCTCCTCTCTCATTGCAGAGAGGAGCTTTTTTTCACGTCTGGAGACCTGCACCTGAGTCATACCCAGACGTTCGGCAGTTTTTGCCTGAGTGAGATTTTGAAAATAGCGCAGCTTCAGCAGGCGGCGGTCTTTTTCCGAGAGCATAGCCATAGTCTGTCTGAGAGCAATGGAATCACCTATGGCTCTGTCGGGAGCTTCGACCGGTATGTCAAGCTGAGAGGATTCGTCGCTGCCGTCGCCGCAGACGGTAAGGGAGAGCGGTGTTTGAGTGGCGCAAAGAGCCTGTGCGGCTTCGTGCTCACTAATTCCGGCAAGCTGGCTCAGCTGAGACAGAGAAGGCTCAAAGCCGTGTTTCCTGAGAAAGGCTTCCTGTATTTCTCTCAAACGCAGGGCATTTTCTCTGATGCGGCGGCTTATCCTCAAAGCGCCGCCGTCACGGAACAATTTCTTTATCTCGCCGAGTATGACGGGCACGGCGTATGTTGAAAACTGCACACCTCGCTCGGTATCAAATCCGTGGACAGCCTTCATAAGACCAAGACAGCCGGCGGAGTAGAGCTCCTCGTATTCAATGCCTCTTCCTCTGAATCGGGCGGCGCAGAGATGAACTAACCCCAGATGCTGTTCAGGCAGGGGTTTTTTTGAGGTCAGCTTGTCCTGCATGGCGGAGTTTTAAGTTTTTTGCGCATGATAACGGCAGTACCGGAATCGGGTTTGCTTCGCACGTGGACGCTGTCCATAAAGCTCTGCATAACGGCAAAGCCAAGACCGGCACGTTCCTCCTGAGGGGCGGTGGTGTAGAGCGGTTCCATGGCTTTTTTGATGTCGTTGATACCGCAGCCTTTATCCTTAACTCTTATGTATATCTCACGGGAGGCGAGGAGCTTTATACAAAGCTCCACATTGCCGGAGGAATTTCTGTAGCCGTGGACAACGGCGTTGGTGACGGCTTCGGAAACGGCGGTTCGGATATCGGCAAGCTCCTCGATGGTGGGGTCTGCCTGTACGAGAAACGCAGAGACTATAGCACGTGAGGTTTGTTCGTTCACCGAGATGGCAGGGAAGGTGAACTTCATTGAGTTAATAGTTTTCAATTTGACTGCTCCTTTCTTGAGGGGGTGGATTCAATTTTAGCAAGGCGTTCTATACCCGAAAGCCGCATAACACGCTTTATATGGGGCGGAGGGCTGTAGATGGTGGTAGTACCGCCGATACCGCCCATTACCTTGCAGCGGCCGAGGATAAGTCCGATACCGGAGCTATCCATAAAGGTAACTCCGCTGAAGTCGAGAGCGAGCTGAGATGGGTGTTGTTCAGCGATGGCGGTGTCGATTTCCTCACGGATAAGGCGGACGCTATGGTGGTCAAGCTCGCCGCTGAGTGAGGCGACGAGACAGGAGTTTTCGGATTGCATAGCAACTGGCATGATATGATAACCTCCTTGAAGATTGTGGGATATGATTATATTGTAAGGGCGGAGTAATAAAAAAGGTGTCGAAACGGGTGCGGACAGAGGATATTTTTATCGCAGAAAGCGACAAAAAAAGCTCCGGATATCTTCCGGAGCATAAGCTCGACAGCACACAGCGGCTGAAATTTATTTGTAAACTTTCTATGAAACTTGCATAAAAATATGCAAAAAAACCCCTTCACGGGTCTATTAGTGAAGGGAGGTGTTCCGCATGATAGAAGGCGGATACATAAAATTATACAGAACCATGCTCAAATGGGAATGGTACGACAACTCAAACACCAAGTCGCTGTTCATACATCTGCTGCTGACAGTGAGTTTAAACGACAGCAGCTGGCATGGTGTAGAAGTAAAACGAGGGAGTCGTATTTCAAGTCTTTCAAAGCTGTCGCTGGAGACGGGTCTGACAATACGTCAGATAAGAACGGCAATAAACAATCTGAAGTCCACCGGCGAAATAACGACAAACGCACAGTGCGGCAAATTCACCCTGTTTACGGTGAATAATTACGACAAGTATCAGCTTGAGGCAAGTTTGCGTCAAACTGACGGCACGGATACGACAGAGTCCCGGCAAGTCAGCGGCAATCAAATGACAAATCAACGACAACAGTATAATAAAGTAAAAGAAAGTAAAGAAGGTAAAGAAATTATGAGAAGTAAAGAATACTGCGCAGCCACTGACTGCACAAAAAATAACATTGAAAATTTTTCAGAGCCGACAGAATATCCAAGCTTTTCGGAGGTTCAGGCGTATATTGCAGAGACTGGCGGAGGTGTAGACCCACTTAGATTTTATGCATTCTACAACGAGCGTGGCTGGACTACCACATCAGGACAGCCCATAACCGACTGGCAGAGCCTTGTAAAACACTGGCGGACAACAGAGCGTCCTATGTATAACAAGAAGAAGGAGATTCCAGAATCGCCCATGGCTGATGCCTACAGGTCGCTTGTATACAATATCGACGAGTAATATATCACAGCAATATCTGTCCCAGTTCGCCTACGGAGTGCACCAGATGAGACGCTTTATACTCCTCCAGCTCACCATCCGGAGCAAAGCCATAAAGCACACCTGCGCAGTCGATACCGCATTCACGAGCGCCGATAATGTCGTATTTTCTGTCGCCTATCATGAGGGTATAGGGTTTGTCGTTGTCTGAAAGGTTCATTTTTTTCATGCATAGGCGTATCATGTCGGCTTTAGTCTCGTTGTCTTTATCGAGGCTGACGCCGGCGATGGCTTCAAAGTGACCGATTATCCCGAAGTGTTTTAATATCCTGACGGTGTAGATTTCCGGCTTTGAGGTGGCGATACCGAGTCTGTAGCCTGCATATCTGAGCTTACTCAGCAGTTCTGACACGCCGTGGTACAGGCGGTTTTCATAGAGCCCCACACGGTTGTAGCGTTCCCGGTATGATGCCACAGCAGCTTCAGCCTCGTCATACGTCATTCCGCAGAATGTCTGGAACGATTCAATCAGAGGCGGACCTACAAAGCGCCGGAGAGTTTTAGCATCTGGCTGAGCACGTCCGGCGGAGGCGAGAGCGTATTCTACACATTTGAAGATACCCTCAGCCGAATCGGTGAGTGTACCGTCGAGGTCGAATAAAAGTATTTTGTATTGTGTCATATGTCCTCCTTTGGATATAGCGAAGGGCAGTCATTGAGATTCATGTGGGTTTAATAATACATATAAAGCTGGCACTGCATCATGCCGTTGTAAAGCTTCCTACGCTTGACTGCCTTTTTGTCAAAGAAAGTCTCAAACTCGCTGGCTGGCGATATCACGTAGCATGGATATTCCTTATTTGCCGGGAACACGCAGCCCATTATCCGATAAAGTGATTCAGCCGCCTGTATGTCAAGCATTCTCTCACCATAAGGCGGATTGCAGATTGTAATACTATTTTCTATTGGTTCAAAGTGGGCAATATCTCTCTGCTGGAGGTGTATTCTTGTCTTGACGCCTGCTTTGCGAGCGTTCTCCTCGGTTAGTCTTATAGCCTCGGGGTCGATATCGCAGCCATAAGCCTCGAAAGGGGAGTCACGTCTTATAGCAGCTATTGCCTCGCTGCGGGCATTTCTCCAGACAGTATCGGGAATACAGTCCCACTTTTCCGCCGCAAAGTGACGGTTAAGTCCCGGAGCCATACGCATTGCCTTGAATGCAGCTTCTATCAGGATGGTTCCGCTGCCGCAGAAAGGGTCGATAACAACGCTGTCGGTGCGGACTCTTGCAAGGTCTACAATTCCTGCTGCAAGGGTTTCCTTGATAGGTGCGGCGTTGGAATTGCGGCGGTAGCCGCGCTTGTGCAGACCTGCCCCTGATGTATCGAGGCAGATCGTGCAGATATTCTTTCTGATAAAAAACTGTATCTGGTGTATACTTCCCGTCTCGGCAAACCAGCTTGTGTGGTAGTGGAGCTTGAGTCTTTCCACGGCAGCCTTTTTTATGATGGACTGGCAGTCGGGAACGCTGTGGAGCTTTGAGTCAAGGGCATGACCCTTTACCGGAAAGGCATCGTCTTTGCCGATCCAATTTTCGAGAGGGAGTTTTTTTACTCCCTGAAACAGTTCCTCAAAGCTGTAGGCAGGGAATTCTCCAAGCTGTATGAGTACACGTTCAGCAGTGGAAAGGCAGAGATTCGCCTTAGCCAGAATGTTGTAGTCGCCCCGGAAGATGAGCCTGCCATCCTGAACGGTGATATCCTGTGCACCGATTTTTTTCAGCTCAAATTTGAGGGTGCTTTCCAGACCAAAGTGGCATGGGCAGCACATGAGAAATGTCTGTGTCAAAGTAAACACCTCTTTCGGTTATTGTGCTGGTGCTTCTGTAGCTTCTGCAGCTTCTGTAGCTTTTGTAGTTTCTGCAACTGTCTGGGTATAGACTGTAGTTGACTGTGACGAGCTGCCGGAGGTGGTAGTGGCAGTAGTGGTATATTTCCAACAGCCGTCGCACACAGGAGCGTTGGAGGATTTCCAGTAGCCGGTGCCGGCTGTGGGGCAGTTAACGCTTGCTATTTTGCCTGTTCTCTGGCAGACGTTTCCTGTGATAACGTTATCGTTTTCAGGATATTTTGCGTCTGACTTTATCTGGTCGGCGTATTCGCCTATGATATTGTACCACACCTGAGCAGATTTGAGGTCGCTTGGCAGTGAATATCTGTTCGAGTATCCCACCCAAACGCCGCTTACAAAGTCCTCGGTAAGACCGACAAAGGTGAGGTCTGTCCAATCCTGAGACGTACCTGTTTTGCCGGCAACGTGTTTATTCTGGAGCTGAGCTGCTTTGGCAGTACCGTTTGTCACAACGTTCTGGAGCATCTTGTTCATAACGTAGGCAGTTTCCTCGTCAATGACTTCTCTGGGGCTGCCGTCGTCCTCGTAGATTATGGTATCGGTGCCCTGTACGACCTTGCTTACGATATGGGCGTTGTAGTAGGTGCCGCCGTTTCCGTAGGGGATATATCCGTTTACAAGGTTTTCAAGAGTTATGCCATAGGTGAGTGCTCCCACTGACAGGGGAGATATTGCGTTATCGGTAAGACCATCGGGTGAAGTTGCTGAGAGCTTAAGACCCATCTTTTCAGTGGAGAAGTCGAAAACCGCCTGTGGGGTGAGGTCGTTGCATATTTTGGCGGAGACTGTGTTGAGGGACTGTGCCAAGGCGTCGAACACGTGGACATTTTCACGTTTATAGGTTCCGCTGTAGTTTACAGGCCAGTCCTCGCCGGCGATCTGTGTGAGCGGCGAATCCTCATATAGTGAGCCCCAGTGAATAAGATCGTTCTCCAGACCAAGACCATACGCCGCCAGCGGTTTTATGGTAGATCCGGGCTGACGAGGCTCCATTGTTGCATAGTTCCAGCAAAGTGAGCTTGTTTTTTCGCCTACGCTGCCGACTATCGCACGAATGCTGCCGTCGTAGTTCATGGCAATGAATGCCGACTGTGGATATTCTATCTCCTCAACAGTATACTGACCATCGCCATTGGGGTCGCCGTAGTGGGCAACTGAGGTGGAGTTCATCAGGTTGTCGAGGTCGAGATATTTTTCCTCAACATACTCCTGCATATCCATATCAACTGTTGTGTAGATACGGTATCCGCCTGCGTTTATGCGTTTTATCGCCTCGGAGGAGGATATGTTGTACATTTCCTCAAGGTATTCAGCAACTTCGTATATGGCAGTATCGACTATCCAGCTTGTGACGGAGGCGGAGAGATATGGGTTATCCTCCTCATCGGGGTTAGCTTCCTTATACTCATCGGAGTCGGTGAAGATAAGTTCTTCGTTCACGGCTTCCTGGTATTCGTCGTAGGTTATAGCTCCGTGCTCATACATCTGTTCCAGAACGTAGAGCTGACGTGTACGGTTAGCCTCCTTGCCAGTGTTGATCCATTCGCCTGTTTCATCGTCGGTGTAGCCGGCGAAGGGATTTATTTTTTCCGGACTTTTTGGTATAGCTGCGAGGCTTGCGGCCTCAGCCACACTCAGCTCCGAAACCGACTTGCCGAAATATTTCAGTGATGCGCCCTGTATGCCGTTAGTAGCACCGCCGAAGCCGATATAGTTCAGGTAGCTTTCGAGTATTTCGTCCTTGGAGTAGTTCTGCTCCAGCTCCATGGCACGGAATATCTCACGTATCTTACGGGAAGGTGACTGCACATCATCGCCGGTGATATTTTTTACAAGCTGCTGAGTGATGGTTGAGCCGCCTATATTCGTATCGTAGATATGGATGAACATATTCACAAAGGAGTAGAATGTTCGTTTATAGTCAACGCCGTCGTGGGTATAGAAGTTGGCGTCCTCGGCGTAGACGAAGGCGTCACGGACGTGCTGTGGTATTTCCTCGATGTCAACGGGCATTCGTTCCGAGTGGTTATTCACCTCATAAAGGCATATTTCATTGCCCTCGGAGTCGTTGGCGTAGACGTAGGTATTATACTGAAGCTCCATTTCCTCAATAGTTACTGATGAAATCTCATCCCGGAAGTCCATAACGTATACAGTCAGTGCTGTCAGTACGATAGTTCCTGTTATAACGCATATGAGGAAAAGAGACATTAAAGTTGTCAGCAGTATCGACAGGGCGTTTCTTAAAACAGGAAATTTACGTGATCTTGCGGCGGCAAGGCTGCCATTGTAGTAGGGGTATTCCGGAGTGCCTGTAGGCGGCTTGCTTCTGATCTCCTCATCGGTCTCGCTGCGAAGTGAGTTTTTGGTCTGATTTTCGCTGCGTTTTGGCGGAATCTTACCGGCTGACGGCTGACCTTTTTTTAGCGGAGTATTTCCCTGTTTATTTCTGCGGTTCATCTTGGGAGCTGAACCTGCAGGCTTTGAGCCGGTGTTGTTATTTCCGGCAGATGTGTTTTTTGAATTCTGTGGATTATTCTTATGCTGTTCATTATTTTCCATGTGCTGTATCCTCCGTAAAGCGGCAGAAAATGCTGCTGTTTGTTATCAATATATACGTACTTATTATAACACAAAAAAAGTCTGTTGTTAAGGGTCTTGCGAAAAAATTTTGAAAAATATACAAAGTGTATAAACTTATGGATATAGCAAATACTTTATATGTTACTTATTGAAAAAGGAGGAAAATAAAATGGCAGACAAACTTGTATGGCTGATGCCTATCACCGCTTTGGCTGTATCGGCGGTGGTAGTATTCGGGACGGCAGCGGCGTCGGTGAAGCCGCCGTCAGCGCAGGAGACTGAGACACAGGTGACGACAGTTGCAACGGAGCTGACAGAGGTGAAGTATATACTGAAGATATGGGGGGACGGACTTGGAATGTTTCGTGGGGAAAGTGAGGAGCCGTATCGTGAGGTAGAGATGCCGCTTAATTTGTTAGCCGAATATGATCGTGAGCGCCTTGAGAAGGGCATAGAGGTTGAGACTGAGGAGGAGATAAGATCGCTGGTGGAGGACATCACTTCATAGGATTTCAGTGTGCTGTAAATAAAAAGGTCTGCCGCTGATATGTGGCAGACCTTTTCAGGATATGATTGTGTTTTAAACGTCTCATCGGGACGTTTAAAAGATTATATTTGCTTAAAGACGCAGAAAAAGGGGAGGGCACTCAAATTTCTTACTTAAAGTAATCTACGCCGCTCTGGAATATGCGCTGATCCTTTTCACCCGGTACGTTCCGGTACAGATTCTTGCCAATACGTTCGCTGTGTCCCATCTTGCCAAGTACTCTGCCGTCAGGTGAGGTGATACCCTCGATTGCTGCCATGGACGTGTTTGGATTGTAGTGTATATCCATCGTGGGATTTCCGTTCATGTCTACATACTGAGTTGCGATTTGTCCGTTTGCTGCCAGCTTGTCGATAAGCGTCTGAGGTGCTACAAAACGTCCCTCACCATGTGATATTGCTACTGTGTGGATATCTCCCGGCTTGCAGCCATAGAGCCACGGCGACTTGTTTGATGCAATTCTTGTATTCACAAGCATCGACTGGTGACGTGCTATAGTGTTGAATGTGAGCGTCGGAGAGCTGTTCTCCATAGGCACTATCTCGCCATACGGCACAAGTCCCAGCTTGATAAGCGCCTGAAAACCGTTGCATATGCCCAGCATAAGACCGTCACGATTCTTCAGCAGATTGTGTACAGCGTCCTGTATCTTCGGGTTGCGGAAGAATGCTGTGATGAACTTTCCGCTGCCGTCCGGCTCATCGCCGCCGCTGAATCCGCCGGGTATCATGATTATCTGTGAATTCTTTATAAGTCTGGCAAACTCATCAACCGACTCCTCAATTGCTCCTGCAGACAGATTCCTGATAACGAATACCTCAGCTCTTGCGCCTGCACGCTCAAAAATTCGAGCTGTGTCGTATTCGCAGTTGGTGCCCGGAAATACCGGAATAAGCACTCTCGGACGTGCCTCCTTGACGGACGCTGAGAGAGTTTCTGTACGTTTGTATGAGTAAGCCTGAGGTTTTTCGGCAGTAGTTTTTATGCGGCATGGGAATACTGGTTCAAGCTTCTTCTCCCAAGTCTGGATAAGCTCCTCAAGGTCGAGAGAGTAATCAGCAGTTGAGATAGTCTTAGTATCAGTAGTCGTACCGATAACATCTTCATCAGCCTGAGCCATGCCGTTAAGCTCAATGATAAATGCGCCTGCACATGGCTGGAACAGTTCCTCAGCTGAGAGCTTTTTAGAGAATGCAAAGCCGATCTTATTGCCAAACGCCATCTTTGCGATACCCTCAGCAACGCCGCCGAAGTCAACTGCCCACACAGCAGCAGCTCTGCCGTTGGCGATAATTTTTTCGGTTTTGTCGAAGCATTCACGTATGCTGTCGAATACGGGCAGACCGTTTTCGTCGTACTTAGGACGAATCTGAATAACAGTGCTGTTTGTCTTTTTGAATTCCGTGGAGACAACCTTGTCGGCATTGGCAGTAGATACGGCAAATGATACGAGTGTAGGCGGAACGTCGATATTCTCAAACGTGCCGGACATGGAGTCCTTGCCGCCGATAGAGCCGCAGGAAAGCTCCAGCTGAGCCTTGAATGCGCCCAGAAGTGCAGCCATAGGCTTGCCCCAGCGTGACGGCGTATTCTGAGTACGCTCGAAGTACTCCTGGAATGTGAGCCAGCAGTGGTGCCAGCTGCCGCCTGCTGCAACTATCTTTGCGATAGATTCAACAACAGCGCACATAGCACCGTGGTACGGGCTGTTTTCGCTGATGAGAGGATTGAAGCCCCAGCCCATGAGTGAGCAGGTGTTAGTCTCTCCCCGGAGCACCGGAATTTTTGCAGCCATAGCCTGAGACGGTGAAAGCTGATATGCGCCTCCGAACGGCATGAGCACTGTGCCTGCGCCGATGGTGGAGTCGAACTTCTCAATAAGACCCTTCTGTGAGCATACGTTCAGGTTGGACATAAGCTCTGTCCAGCTTTCAGCGGAGTCCTCCATGGCGTTTACAGCGGAGGTCTTGGGAGCATCTATAACTATGTCGGTATATTTCGGAGCACCGTTTGAATTGAGGAACTCACGTGAAAGGTCAACGATAACATTGCCGTTCCATTTCATGGTAAGTCTGGGGTCGGCCTTTACAGTGGCAACGATAGTAGCCTCGAGGTTTTCCTTTGCAGCCTCACGGAGGAAGCGGTCAGACTCGTGCTCTGAAACTACAACAGCCATTCTCTCCTGTGATTCGGAGATAGCGATTTCAGTGCCGTCCAGACCCTCGTACTTTTTGGGTACTGCGTTTAGGTCGATATCCAAACCGTCGGTCAGCTCGCCGATGGCAACAGATACGCCGCCTGCGCCGAAGTCGTTGCAGCGCTTGATCATGCGTGTAACGAATGGATTGCGGAAAAGTCTCTGGAGCTTTCTCTCCTCGGGAGCGTTGCCCTTCTGAACCTCTGCGCCGCAGGATTCGAGGGATTCGATGGTGTGTGACTTTGATGAACCTGTAGCGCCGCCGCAGCCGTCACGTCCTGTCTTGCCGCCGAGGAGTATTACAACGTCGCCGGGAACGGGTGCTTCACGTCTGATATTGGAAGCAGGAGCTGCGCCCAGAACAGCGCCTATCTCCATGCGCTTAGCCATATAGCCGGGGTGGTATATTTCAGAGACATGGCCTGTGGCAAGACCTATCTGGTTGCCGTAGGAGCTGTAGCCGTTTGCAGCGCCTTGAGTTATCTTTCTCTGCGGCAGCTTGCCGGAGATGGTATCAGCAACGGGCACAAGCGGATTAGCCGCACCTGTCACACGCATAGCCTGGTATACGTATGAGCGTCCCGACAGCGGGTCACGTATTGCGCCGCCGAGGCAGGTGGCAGCTCCGCCGAAAGGTTCAATTTCTGTGGGGTGGTTGTGGGTTTCGTTTTTGAACATGAGTATCCAGTCTTCCTCACGTCCGTCGATATCCACTTTTATCTTTACAGAGCAGGCATTTATCTCCTCGCTCTCGTCGAGGTCGTTGAGCTTGCCGTCTGCCTTGAGCTTTCTCACTGCAAGAGTAGCCATATCCATAAGAGTGACAGGCTTTTCCTCTCTGCCCAGCTCACTTCTTATGCGCAGGTAGTCGTCGAATGTTTCTTTGATATATGGTGTTTGGATATCAGTCTTTTCGATATTTGTGAGGAATGTTGTATGGCGGCAGTGGTCGGACCAATAGGTGTCGATCATGCGGATTTCGGTGATAGTGGGGTTACGTTTTTCGGTATCACGGAAATATTTCTGGCAGAACTTTATGTCCTCCAGGTCCATTGCAAGGCCGTACTCCTTGATGAAGCTGTTGAGCTGTGCAACAGTCAGTTCGATAAAGCCGTCGAGAGTTTTAACGGTTGTGGGTATCTCGTAGTTTACGTCGAGGGACACCGGCTTTTCCATGGCAGCCTCACGTCTTTCAACGGGGTTGATCAGGTAGGATTTAACCTTTTCGAATTCAGCGTCGGTAATATTTCCGCTGATGATATATATCTGAGCAGAGCGCACACGGCAGCGTTCGCCCTGAAGCAGTATTTGTATACACTGTTCGCAGCTGTCGGCTCTCTGGTCGAACTGTCCGGGCAGATATTCCATGGCGAACATACGCTGGTTTCCTGAAAGCTTTGGCAGCTCTCTGTAGACCATATCAACAGCCGGCTCTGAAAAAACAGTCGGGACAGCTTTTTCGAAGGCCTCCTCGGTGAGCTTGTCGGCGTCGTAGCGGTTGAGCACACGCACTCCCGTAACGCTTACACGAAGTGCCGTCTGGAGGTCGCTGAGCACGGACTGAGCCTCTACAGCGAATTCAGGCTTTTTTTCTACATAAATTCGATAAACAGACATGATAATACTCCTTTATATTTGATTTGCAAAGCTGCCATCGTCGATATCGCCGTAACAGCCAGCAGCATCACTCTCTTTTATTCTAACATAAAATATTGATTTACGCAAACTTTTTTTTATGTTTTTTTCGGGAATTTTTATGACCGTACCGCACGGGGCGTGTCCGGTGTGGAATCCGTCGTCCTTTTCGCATTCAAAAAGCACGGGAACTACGTGGTTTTCGAGCGACTTATGGAAAGATATCCTGAGCTTTTCGTCAAGTGACTGGAGCATTTCGGCACGTTTTGATTTAACGCTCTCGGTGACCTGACCGTCCATGCAGGCTGCTTTCGTGCCCGGACGGGCGGAATATCGGAACACGTGCATCCTGGCAAAGGCTATCCTTTCGGCGAATGCAAGGCTTTCGTGGAATTCGTCTTCCGTCTCGCCGGGGAAACCTGTCATGATGTCGGTTGTGATGGCGCAGTGAGGGAAATATCTCCTCACGAGCCGGCAGATGTCCTCATATTCGCCTGATGTATACTTTCTGTTCATGCGTTTCAGCACGCTGTCGGAGCCGCTCTGGAGCGACAGGTGGAACTGTGGACAAAATTCCGGCACGGCGGCAAGACCTCTCAGGAGCTCCTCGGTGATGCGTTCGGGCTCAAGAGAGCCGAGTCTTACTCTTTCAGCTCCGGCGTCTGCGCACGCAGTCACGGCATCGAGGAGCGTGTGACCTGTTTCAGCGCCGTAGAATGCAAGGTTTATTCCGCACAGGACTATCTCACGATGACCGGAGCTTACAAGTCTGCCGGCGCATTCACGCAGCTCCGGCAGCAGCATACTTCTGCATCTTCCTCGGGCGTAGGGTATTATGCAGTAGGAGCAGAACGAGTTGCAGCCGTCCTGAATTTTCAGGAAGGCACGTGTATTTTTCGGGCTGTTCTCCCAGTCGAGGCACTCAAAGGAATCGCCGCTTCCGTAGGCAGAAACGGCAGATTTCCTTTGTCTGTCGGCCAGAAACTCCTTGGTGAGCGCAGGCAGACGCATTCTGTCCTTAGTGCCGATGATTATGTCGGCACCTGTGAGAGACTCAGCCTTCTCCGGGAAAGCCTGAGGGTAGCAGCCGGTGAGGACTATTATAATATCAGGTTTGCTTTGACGCAGACGCCGTATAGCATTTGAAACTCGCTTGTCTCCCGAGGCTGTTACGGTGCAGGAGTTTATAATGGCAATATCAGCAGTGCTGTCAGCAGACGCAGTTTCAAAGCCATAGCTTTCCATGAGTCTTTGCATACCGGCGGTCTCGCAGGTGTTCACCTTGCAGCCGAATGTTATATAGCAGCAGCGCAAGCTTGCATCTCCTTTCTTATGGGTGAATCATACGGAAATTCCTACAGATTTATTATAATAAGGTTACGATTTGTAACATCTTTTAATCGGTGCGGAACTGAAAATTAACCGGCTTTCGTTGGAATGAATAAAAGCCGGAATCTACGGGACGATTCTATTATACTATAATCACGAAAATAAATCAACCTGCTTGACAAAAAAAATAAATCGTGGTATGCTATGTACAACAGAAAGTGAAGATGCTGCTGAAGGCTGCGCTGAGCTTTCTGCAATAACAACCACGACGGGACATTTAGAATTAAAGTTCTTGGGAGGTATATTTATGTTTGAGACAATGGTAGAACTTAAAACAATCAATGATGTTAAGGATTTCGTAAACACAGTAATGCTTTTCAGCTTCGATATCGACCTGGTATCCGGCAGATATGCTGTAGACGCAAAGTCTATTATGGGTATCTTTAGTCTTGACCTGTCCAAGGCAATCAAGCTTCAGGCTCACACAGAGGATCCTGAAAAGCTGATTGAGGCTATCGACAGATTCATTGTAAAGTAAAACAACAACTTTAAAAGTTAAACAACAACTTTATATGTTCAAAAATTGAGTAGAATAGTAGAGGGGAAAACGGTACATTTTGTGCCGTTTTTTCTTTTCTCAGAGAATAGCGCCGCTTTGACAGCATAAAATATATACATCACTTGCTTGAAAGAGGGTAGTATATATGCTGAAAAAAATTATCTGCTTTATATGCAGTATAACAGTCATGACGGGAGTGTTTTCCGTGGAGGCACAGGCTGAGGAAACCATTCCTGAACCGGCTGCGTATGTCCTCATGGAGTGCAGCACGGGCACGGTGCTTGACGAGATGAACGGCGACAAAAAACTCCCCGTGGGAACTATGGCAAAGCTCATGACCGCTCTGCTTGCCGGCGATATGATAGAGTCGGGGAAGTGGAGGAAAGATATGCTGCTTACCGCATCGGACTGCGTAAACGGCACAAAGGGAGCTGTTATCTGGCTTCAGTCCGGCGAGAGTATGACTGTTGACGGTCTGCTGAGAGGACTTATCATTGGCAACGCAAACGACGCTGCTGCCGTAATTGCCGAAAATATCAGCGGAAGCTGCGAGGATTTCGTCATGGATATGAACGCATACGCTTTTGAGCTTGGTATGCGTAATACACGCTTTACAAGTCCGCAGGGCTACGACGACCCGAACGCCTATTCAACTGCAAGAGATATAGGTCTGCTTTGCTGTAAGCTTGCGGAGTATGACTGCCTTAAAGACTACTTCATCACATGGCGTGACTTCCTGCGTGACGGCGCAACTGAGCTTGTAAACGAAAACACCTTCGCCCGTACCTACGAGGGCATGATAGGTTGGAAGGCTGCTCACTCTGAGGCTTCAGGCTGGTCGCTGGCGGCAGGAGCTGAACGTGACGGCATGGAGTGCGCCGCTGTGGTTTTGGGCTCTCCCGACGAGGACAGCAGATTTGCATATGCTAAAAAGCTCCTCAAAAAAGGCTTTTCTGAGTATACGATAACTCTACCCGGATTTTCACCGGAGCATATGAAGCCGGTTCGTGTGAAGGGCGGAGTTTCGAGCAGCGTTGAGATACGTGCAGAGAGCCTTTCGGGACTTGTCGTCCCCGTCGATGATACGTCGCTTGAGGCGGTTATAGTGCTGCCAAAATATGTCCATGCCCCCGTCGATGCAGGCAGACCTGTTGGTACTATCGCCTTCTACAACGGCGATGTGCTCCTCCATGAGACGGCTCTCGTCGCAAAAGAACCGGTCGAGGCTATGACGGCAGCTCTTGCAGTTAAAAAAATATTGGTGAAAATGTGCAAATTGTAGTTTTAAATTTGTGCAGAATCAATAAGAATTTTTATTCCTCTTGCAATTGAGGTCAGAATATAGTATGATATAAGTGGTAAAATAGTGGGATAAGCTCAAAGCAATGACCGGCTGAGAGCTGTTCCCCGAAAATGGAGGAATGAACAATGTCTTTGAAGTTGAATACAAAGTATTTGGCTGACTTTATGAATGATGACGAAATGTGCGGCATCGCCCACCAGGTGGAAGCATCTGCTAAGCTGCTCCACGAAAAAACCGGTCAGGGAAGCGACTTTCTCGGCTGGCTTACACTGCCCACCGACTACGATAAGGAGGAATTCGCAAGAATAAAAACTGCTGCCAAGAAAATTCAGGGCAACTCCGATATCCTTATCGTTATAGGTATAGGCGGTTCATATCTGGGCGCAAGAGCCGCTATCGAGTTTTTGAAGTCCACGCTCTATAATAGCCTTAAAAAGGATACTCCCGATATCTACTATGTCGGCAACAATATCAACCCCACTTACCTCAGCGAGATAATCTCTCTCTGTAAGGATAAGGACTTTTCAGTAAACGTTATTTCCAAGTCCGGTACTACTACCGAGCCAGCACTCGCTTTCAGAGTTTTCAAGAAGCTGGTCGAGGATAAGTACGGCAAGGACGGAGCTAAGGATCATATATTCGCAACTACTGATAAGGCTAAGGGTACACTCAAGGAGCTGTCTGATACAGAAGGCTATGAGACATTTGTCGTTCCGGACGATGTGGGCGGACGTTTCTCCGTTCTCACAGCAGTAGGTCTGCTGCCAATCGCCGTTGCAGGCTGCGATATCGACGCTATCATGGCAGGCGCAGCTCAGGCTCAGCAGGACTATACGGCAGACTTTGAACACAACGATTGCTACAAATACGCTGCTATCAGAAATATCCTCAGCCGCAAGGGTAAGTCGGTTGAAATGCTCGTTTCCTACGACCCCAACTTCGTTATGATGGCTGAATGGTATAAGCAGCTCTTCGGCGAGAGCGAGGGTAAGGATAATAAGGGCATCTTCCCGTCAGCTGCCGTGTTTTCAACAGATCTGCACTCCATGGGTCAGTATATCCAGGAGGGCTCAAGAATTCTCTTCGAGACTGTTGTAGATATCAAGAAGCCAAAGACCGACTTCTTCCTCGAAGCAGACGAGGAAAACCTCGATGGACTAAACTTCCTGTGTAACCAGAATATGTCCGTCGTAAACCGCAAGGCTCTCGAGGGCGTTGTGCTGGCTCACACCGAGGGCGGCGTTCCCAACATTATCCTTGAGCTTGAGGACACAAGCGAAAAGAGCCTTGGATATCTCATCTATTTCTTTGAAAAGGCATGTGCAATCTCCGGCTACCTGCTGGGAGTAAATCCGTTCAATCAGCCCGGCGTTGAAAGCTATAAGAGAAATATGTTCGCACTCCTCGGTAAGCCCGGCTACGAGGACCAGAAGGCTGCTCTCGAAGCTAAGCTGGCTGAGTAATTACGGCTGTTTTGCAGCTATGCTGCATTTCATATAAAACGCAATAAGAATTGAAATAGTGTCTTTCCGACACGAAAGGAGTTAATTATGATTCAACTGATCACTGGTAAAAAGGGAAGCGGCAAGACTAAGGTCCTCATAGATAAGATCAACAGCGCTGTTAAGGAGACTACAGGCTGTCTGGTTTGTATCGAAAAGGGAGCAACTATCCGCAGCTCCATCAGCTACAAGGTAAGATGGTGCGACACTGAACAGTTCGCTATCGACAGCTATGATTCCTTCTACGGCTACGTTGCAGGTATGCTGGCTGGCAACTACGACATCAAGGAGATATTCGTTGACGGTATCTTCAAGATCGCCGGCTCCGACTTCGAGGCTCTGGGCGTTATGCTCGATAAGCTTGCTAAGCTCACCGGCGAGGATGTAGTTATCGTATTTACACTGTCCGCTGATAATTCCGAACTGCCGGCATCCGTTACAAAGTACATCGACTGATCCAAATTCCTAACTTTTTGAAAAAAAGCTTGACAAGCTGGCTCGTTATAGTATATAATAGATGTTGCAATGCGTGAAAGGAAGAAAGTATGATCTTACAACTGCGTGAGGTTTTTCAGATTGATGGTCTGGAAAAACCGATCAGCTATGAAATCATAACTGATGAGCTTAAAGATATTCACGGCTATAAATTCGCCAAACCCATAAAAGTCGAGGGCGAGGTGCGTAACCATGCCGGTATCGTTACACTGAAGTACAAGGTTGCCTGTGTGCTTGATGTGGAGTGCGACCGCTGCCTGAAACCCTTTGAGCAGGAACATACTTACGATTTTACTCATACTGTCGTTCCAACGTTACACAGCGACAACCGTGCGTATGATTCGTACCTTGTGGCTGAAAATGACAGCATTGATTTGAATGAGACAGCAATAACAGATCTGCTGCTCATGCTCCCTACAAAGATTCTTTGTAAGGAGGACTGTAAAGGGTTGTGCTATATCTGTGGGTGCGATCTGAATGAATCCACCTGCGACTGTCTGAAATAAGAAGGAGGTGCCAACATGGCAGTACCAAAGAATAAGGTCTCCAAAGCAAGACGTGATAAAAGACGTTCTGCTGTTTGGAAGCTGGATGCACCGGCAATGAGCGTATGCACAAATTGCGGTGCTTATAAGGCTCCGCACAAGGTATGCAAGGCTTGCGGTTTCTACAAGGGCGTTGCTGTACTTAAGATGGACGCTGAATAAGTCATCGACTAATTGAGGAGGAGAGGCGGTCATTCGTCTCTCCTCTTTGTCATATAAATATAAGGAGATGAGAAAATGGCTTTACCAGTTGTGGCAGTCGTGGGCAGACCAAATGTGGGTAAGTCTACACTGTTCAATAAGATGATAGGCAAGAGACTGTCTATCGTGGAGGATACTCCCGGCGTTACCCGTGACCGTATATACTCAAAGTGTGAGTGGAGAAACAGACAGTTTATGGTAGTCGATACGGGCGGTATAGAGCCGAATACTACCGACGTTATACTTGCTCAGATGCGCCGGCAGGCTGAGCTTGCTATTGAGAATGCTGATGTTATCATTCTTGTGACGGATATCCGCTGCGGCGTTACCGCTGACGACAGCGACGTTGCAAATATGCTCCAGAAAAGCGGCAAGCCAATTATCCTTGCGGTGAATAAGTGCGACTCCATAGGCGAGCCGCCATTGGAACTATATGAATTCTATAACCTGGGACTGGGCGACCCATTTCCCATATCTGCTGCCCACGGACACGGCACCGGCGATATGCTCGACGCAGTTATGGAACAGCTGCCATCTGAGGATGAGCTTGCCGAGGATGATGATGCTATAAAGGTCGCCATTATAGGTAAGCCGAATGCAGGCAAGTCTTCACTCGTAAACAAAATTGCAGGCGAGGAGAGAGTGATAGTTTCAGATATTGCAGGAACTACTCGTGACGCTACAGATACTACTATAGAAAATGAACACGGAAAATTCGTCTTTATTGATACTGCCGGCATACGTAAAAAGTCTAAGGTCACCGAGAAGATAGAGCATTTCAGCGTACTGCGTGCGTATATGGCGGTTGACAGGGCGGATGTCTGCCTGATACTCATCGACGCCGTGCAAGGCTTTACCGAGCAGGACTCCAAGGTTGCAGGCTATGCCCACGAACAGGGTAAGGCTTCGATCGTGGTCGTAAACAAGTGGGATCTTATCGAAAAGGACAACAACACAATGAACGAGTACCTGACAAAGCTCCAGAATGACTTCAGCTTTATGTCATATGTGCCGTTCCTGTTTATTTCCGCAAAGACTGGTCAGAGAGTCAACAAGCTCTACGAGATGATAGAAACGGTATACCAGCAGAACCAGATGCGTGTTTCCACAGGACGCCTCAATGACGTTCTGGCATATGCTACCACAAGAGTTCAGCCGCCATCGGACAAGGGCAGGAGACTGAAGATATACTATATCACACAGCCCTCCACAAAGCCGCCAACATTCGTTATATTCGTAAACCGTGCCGATCTATTCCATTTCTCATACCAGAGATATATCGAAAATCAGATACGTTCCACATTCGGACTTACAGGCACTCCAGTGCGGTTTATCGTTCGTGAGCGTGACAAGAACGATAACAGCTAAACTGCCGGAGGAAATATCATGAACGTAATGCTAATTCTGGCAATAGTGCTTTCCATTGTTGTGTCGTATCTGCTGGGAAGTATAAATTCTGCCATAATCGTGGGAAAACTTATCAAGCATCAGGATATCCGTACACTGGGCAGCAAGAACGCAGGTCTTACAAATACTCTGCGGTGTTTCGGCAAAGGCTGCGCACTTCTGACTCTGGTCGGAGATCTTGCAAAGGGTATAATTGCAGTGTTTATAAGCAAGTGTATATGTTCGCTTATGGATGTATCCCTTGCAGGAGATGAACAGCTTCAGTTTATCGGATATGTGGCAGGTATTGCTGCTATTCTGGGTCATGTTTATCCGCTCTACTACGGTTTCCGTGGAGGCAAGGGTGTACTTGTGGGAGTGTCGGTGTTCATAGTCATCGACTGGAGAGCTTTTATCATTATGATAGCGATTTTCGCCATTGTGCTGGCGCTGTCAAAGTATGTGTCACTCAGCTCTATAATATCATCAGCCCTTTGTCCTCTGGTTACGTTTGGAATCCAGCTTATACGTTTTCCGGAGCGTCCGATGTGGTACGTGCTCCTGAATACGTGTATGGCTGCCGTTATGGCAATATGGGTAATATGGATGCACCGCTCAAATATACAGCGTCTCAGGGACGGCTGTGAAAATAAATTTTCGTTCCACAAAAGTCAATAATCGTCAAAGGAGGATAACATGGCAAATATCACGATTTTAGGTTCAGGCGGCTTCGGACTGAGCCTTGCACTTTCTGCACACAGAAGCGGTCATAAGGTAAAGGTCTGGTCGAAGTTCTCGGAGGAGCTTGAGGCCATACGCAGAGACGGCGAACATAAACAAAAGCTCCCCGGTGTGCCTATCCCCGAGGAGATAGAGCTTGACAGCAGCCTTGACTGTATCGAAGACTGCGATGTTGTAATATTTGGCATTCCCTCACGTTTTGTGCGTGATACTGTGCGTCTGGCAGCGCCGTACATCAAACCGCCTATGGTGGTTGTGAACACGGGCAAGGGCCTGGAGGAAGGCACTCTTAAAACTCTCAGTCAGATTTTCCGTGAGGAGCTGCCTGCCGGTATACCTGTTGTAACGCTTACGGGTCCCTCCCACGCCGAGGAGGTGGGCAGAGGTGTTCCCACAACAATAGTTGCAGCCTCTGAGGATAAAGATGCTGCGGCTATGGTACAGGAACTGCTGAGCAGTCAGACACTGCGAATTTACATAAGCTCTGATGTTATAGGCTGTGAGATAGGCGGTGCGCTGAAAAATATCATTGCTCTCAGCGCAGGAATATGCGATGGCCTTGGGTTTGGCGACAACACAAAGGCTGCCCTTATGACGAGAGGTATGCATGAGATAACGAATCTCGGTCTTGCTATGGGCGGCAGGAGGGAGACCTTCAGCGGACTTTCCGGTGTGGGCGATCTTATAGTGACCTGCTGCAGTATGCACAGCCGCAACAGAAGGGCAGGCATACTGATAGGTGAGGGAATGACGCCGCAGGAGGCAGTTGAAATGGTAGGGACTGTTGAGGGTTACTACTGTTGTCATGCCGCATGGGAGCTGGCAAATAAACTTGGAGTGACCATGCCAATAACGGAGCAGTTGTACAAGGTACTGTTTGAAGGCGCCGATGTGAATAAGGTGTTGGGAGCGCTCATGTCAAGACCGAAGAAGCAGGAGCTTGAGCCGCTGGAAGAGTAAAATTTTCAGTGTACTTGCTGTGCTTAAACGGTTTTCCTGATATACAAGCAAATACTGAAACTGGGATTCCAAATGGGAGTATTATCCCTTTGGAATCCCAGTTTTGTTCGCTCTTTTTCGACCGAAAGCCTCATGTTGTGCGTCTTGTTGATGTTGACGAAAAAACAGAGCTTTGGTATAATTAAGGCATAGAGTTGGTTTTACATAGAGTATTACTCAGCCAGCTTTAAAAAAACAGGTGCGCTAAATAAAGAAAAAGCACCAAAAGGAGACAAAAATGAAATATGCCTACAGAATTATGATGACAGAATTGTGTGAGATTCCACCGCTTGTACAGGTGCGGCCCGGCTGTACTCAGGGCTTTTCCGAGAAACCTGAGCTGATGGACGAGATCCTCTACGATACTCCTCAGGAGGCTTCGTTTGCTCTACAGCGATTTCACTCAGTTGCAACCGGTGTTGTGGTGGATCATACGCTCCGGCGTGTGAGAGGGGTAAGAGAATTCTACGTTGAAAAAATTAAGGTAGGACAGAACGACAGAAAGCTGCTGTCGTACGGTGCAGTTAGATATGCGGATTTTGAAGTCTATGATAAGACTGTGCCGGCTATCTGTCCGGAACCGCCTAAACCCGTAAAACGCCGCCGCAGACGCAAGCAGATGGCTTGAACTGCTATTTGAGAAATATTTCCCTTACAAGGGCAAGCAGTTCTCTCAGCCAGTAGGTGGGGATAAGTTCAGTCCTTGTCCTGCAGCTTATGGAATAGCTTTCAAGTCCCAGCTCCTCTGCTATAAGTGACGCCCTGTATTGATGAAAACCGTCGGTTATTATGACTACCTCCTCAGCCATATCCATTTCCAGGAGTATTTCCTGTGAATAGGAAATATTCTGGTGAGTATCGGTCGACCTGTCTTCCATGAGTATACGGCTTTCGTCAATGCCCTTTTCGGTGAGGTAATTTTTCATAGCCTCCGCCTCGGAGATATCTTCACCTTCACCTTTGCCTCCCGAAACTATGCACATGACCTCCGGATTCTCCTCCAGATAGCCGTAAGCCTCCTCCAGACGGCGTTTGAGCATAAGGCTTGGCTCTGTTCCCTTTACCTTGCATCCAAGCACAACGGCGGTACATGGCGTTTGCGGCGGATTATTTGCGGCGGATATCATCTTCACCGTTAAAAATCCGCATAGACATATTCCTGCCGCAAGAATCAGGGCAGCAGTACAGAGGAATATCTTCCCCGGGATATGCTCCCATATGCTAAGGATAAACCCCGAAAACTGACGCCAGAAAATTGTAATGAGCAGCAGTGTTGCTGCAATAAGCGTGCCAAGGATATTTCCTGCATTTGAAACGTTCAGAAAGAACGCATTTGCGAATGATATGAGCAAAAACAGCTCCAGAGTAATAAGAAGACCTTTACCGATCGACATGATCAACACCTCACTGATTTCTGAATTTTGCCTGGAGAGCCAGGAAGTCCTCTGCCATCTGCTGAGCCTCCTCATAAGATGAAAGGTGGTAGCATCGTGCACGAAACGCAGCTGCACCATAGCAGCCGGACATATACCAGGCGGCGTGTTTGCGTGCGTCACGAATGGCGACCTCGGGCGGCTTTCCGAAGCTGTGCTCGAGAATGAGCCGAATGTGATAGAGCATGGTTTCCATGCGTTCCTCAAGCGTTGGAGGGGTGTAGGGGAGACCTCTCATGAGGGAGTCTATTTCCCGGAAAACAAAGGGGTTGCCGTAGCTGCCTCTGCCTATCATGACGAGATCGCAGCCGGTCTCGTCATACATTTTTTTGCACGAGGCAAAGTCTGTTACGTCGCCGTTGCCTATAACGGGAATCGAGACAGCCTTTTTCACCTGACGTATGATATCCCAGTTGGCATTTCCGCTGTACATTTGCGTGCGAGTACGGCCGTGGACGGCAGCAGCAGCCACGCCTGCCTGTTCCATAGCCTTGGCAAATTCGACTGCATTTATGGAGCTTTCGTCCCAACCAATGCGGAATTTCACAGTAACCGGTATACTTGAAGCCTTAACGGCAGCCTTTGCCACACGTACGGCAAGGTCTGTATCCTTCATGAGGGCAGAGCCTGAGCCTGTACCGATGACCTTTGGCACCGGACATCCCATGTTGATATCTATCCAGTCGGGCTGAAACTGCTGGACAATCTCCACTGCTCTTGCCATAAATTCGGGTTCGCTTCCGAAGAGCTGTAAGCCCATGGGGCGTTCTTCCTGTAAGATGGTACACAGCTGATTAGTTTTGGGGTCTCCGTAGCAGAGACCCTTTGCTGATATCATTTCGCTTACGAGAGAGGCAGCGCCGAACTCCTTGCAGAGCAGTCTGTATGAGCGGTCTGCAACTCCTGCCATTGGTGCAAGGGCGGCAGTCTTAGGGATAGAGTGTTTGCCTATTTTGATGTATTCCATGTAAGAGCTCCTTGTTTAGTACTGGGAATATTATAACACAGTGCAGAGCAAAATGCAAGAACTTCCCGATTTTTGGACTTTCACATCTTAGCGTGGTTTTGCTTTTGTCGGTTCATTTCAGCGCATGAAAATTATACATAAAAAAGGACTGCCCATTTGGACAGTCCTCTTTACTTATAGCTATAAAATTATGCGTTAAGTCTTGCTTCGATCTTGTCAAGCTCAGCCACCAGCTCAGCAGGTACGTGACCACCCTTAGCTGCGATATCTTCACTGTAGTATCTGCGCATTTCTGCGATTTCAGCATTCCACAGATCCTTATCAACAGCAAGCAGCTTATCCATGATCTCAGGAGTTACCTCGTCCTCGATACCTTCAACGTTGATATCGCCCTTCTTAGGCAGGTAACCGATTGCAGTCTCCTCAGCGTCAACAGTGCCGTCACATCTCTTGATGATCCAATCGAGAACTCTCATGTTGTCGCCAAAGCCCGGCCAGATGAAGTTTCCGTTTTCATCCTGCTTAAACCAGTTAACGTTGAAGATCTTAGGAGCCTTATCGCCCAGCTTTTCGCCCATTTCCAGCCAGTGAGCCCAGTAGTCGCCCACATTGTAGCCGATGAATGGCTTCATAGCCATTGGGTCGTGACGGAGTACGCCGACAGCACCGGTTGCAGCAGCTGTTGTCTCAGAGGATACAGCAGAACCAATGTATGTGCCGTGTGTCCAGTCGAAGGACTGATATACCAGCGGAGTTGTTGATGCACGACGGCCGCCGAAGATAATAGCGGAGATCGGAACGCCAGCCGGATTGTTGAACTCAGGAGAGATGCAAGGGCAGTTCTCAGCCGGAGCAGTAAATCTGGAGTTGGGGTGAGCCAGGTTGCCGCCCTGTGCGATATACTCAGGACCATTAACCTTAGCGCCCTTCCACTCTGTTGCGTCAACAGGCGGATTCTTGTCGAGCTTTTCCCACCAAACGGTATTTGTCTCATTGTTGAGAGCAACGTTTGTGAAGATGGTATTCTTCTTTGTGCAGGCAAGAGCGTTGGGGTTGGACTTTTCGTTAGTACCGGGAGCAACGCCGAAGAAGCCGTTTTCGGGGTTGATAGCATAGAGTCTGCCGTCAGCGCCGGGCTTCATCCAAGCGATATCGTCGCCTACAGTGAATACCTTATAGCCGTCCTTCTGATAGCCTTCCGGCGGAATGAGCATAGCAAGGTTAGTCTTGCCGCAGGCAGACGGGAATGCAGCAGTGATATAAGTTGTTTCGCCGTTTGGCTTCTGAACGCCCAGAATGAGCATATGCTCAGCCATCCAGCCCTCGTTTTTACCCTGGAAGGATGCAATACGCAGAGCGAAGCACTTCTTGCCCAGCAGAACGTTGCCGCCGTAAGCGGAGTTGATGGACCAGATTGTGTTTTCCTCGGGGAAGTGAACGATATATCTATTTTCAGGATCTACATTAGCCTTGGAGTGGAGACCACGTACGAAGTCGTTGGAAGTCTCGCCCAGGTTTTCAAATGCAGCCTTACCCATTCTTGTCATGATGTTCATATTCAGAACAACGTAAATTGAGTCAGTAAGCTCAACGCCAACCTTAGCCAGAGGAGAACCGATCGGACCCATGGAGTAAGGAATTACGTACATTGTCTGACCCTTCATAACGCCATCGTACAGGGGAGTCAGCTTAGCCTTCATTTCAGCCGGATCCATCCAGTTGTTAGTTGGGCCAGCAGCTTCCTTAGTGGAAGTACAGATAAATGTTCTGTCTTCAACACGAGCTACGTCGTTAGGCAGAGTTCTGTGATACAGGCAGCCTGGAAGCTCTTCCTGATTCAGCACATACATTTTATTGGGATCGCCGTCCGGCAGAGAAGTTACTTCTGCTGTGAGAGCGTCGATCTGCTCCTTGGAACCATCGATCCATACTACCTTATCCGGCTTTGTGAGAGCAACCATCTCGTCAACCCATGCCAGGACGTTCTTGTTGTTTGTCAATGCCATTGTTTTTTACCTCCATTATCACACAGTACACTATGCGTTCTTTTAGGAAAGTTCTGCACTTGGCAGTGCGTCTTTCCCATTACTAAATATTATAAATCCATTTGCGGTGATTGTCAATACATTTGCGGAAAAACTCACTCACTTTTCAGAAATTGTTCACTCTTTGCGCTCTTGTGTGCGCAGCACACGCACAGAATGACAAAATTCTGTCAATTTGTCCTCGATGAAATCAGGCGTTTGGAGGGATATTTTCCTCAAGGCTCATGGTTGCGTAGGCATTTAGTTCAGCGCCTGCACGAATACCCGACTCAAAGTTATATGAGCCAGCGCAGGCTATCATGGCGGCGTTGTCGCCGCATAGTGAAAGCGGCGGTATATAGAGGGAAAAGCCTTTTTTTGCGCACATATCAGCCATTGCTTTTCTCACGCCGCTGTTTGCAGAAACTCCGCCTGCCACGGCAATTTTATCGTACCCGAGAGCTATTGCAGCATTCATGGTATGTTCTGTTACGATTTCCGAGATGGTATTTTGTACGCAGGCGGCAAGGTCGTTATAGTTTATATCAACCGACTTCTGCTTTGAATTGTGTATGAGATTTATAACGGCAGTTTTAAGTCCCGAGAAGCTGAAGTCATACTCATTTCCGGCGACTTTTGGTTTTGGGAGAGCAAAGGCTGTCTTGTCGCCATTCTGAGCAGCCTGGTCGATATGAACTCCGCCCGGATAGGGAAAGCCCATTGCACGTGCACACTTATCAAAGCATTCTCCGGCGGCGTCGTCACGGGTGCGTCCCACCACACGGAACTGCGTGTAGGAGAGCACCTCTACGATGTGGCTGTGTCCGCCGCTTACAACAAGGCAGAGATATGGCGGTTTTAGCTCAGGATGAGCTATATAGTTTGCGGCAATGTGCCCGGAGATATGGTGCACAGGCACAAGAGATTTTCCTGCCGCAATGGCAAGACCCTTTGCAAAATTCACTCCCACCAGCAGTGCGCCGATAAGTCCGGGAGCATATGTAACGGCAATTGCGTCGAGGTCATTCAGCGTCACAGCAGCATCGGCAAGAGCCTTCTGCACAACGGGCAGGATATTTTCACAGTGACGGCGTGAGGCTATTTCCGGCACAACTCCGCCGTAAAGCTTATGCTCTTCAACCTGTGAGGAGATGACGTTTGAAAGAACCTGCGTGTGGTCTTTTACGACGCTTGCGGCGGTCTCATCGCAGGAGCTTTCTATTCCTAAAATAAGCATATATCCACTCCTTAAAATTCGTAGTCAATGCAGGCTCTCAGCTCACGCATGGGAGTTATGAATTTGCCGAACTCCACATGAGCGGGATGCACCTGATATGCGTTAAGACCCTCCATATCCTCAAATTCGCATATAAGGGCGAATTCGTAGTTGCCGGAGTCGGTGTTTTCATGGTTTATGCACACCTCCAGTTTTTGGAGAGTGGGTACAAGCTCTGTGAGCTTTTGGGCATTTTCCTTAGCCGCAATGGCATTTTCAAGGGCAGTTCTGCCCTGGTATTCCGGTTTTAGCTTAAACATTACAATATGCTTTATCATTTTAAGATTCCTTTCTGTATTTAGTCATGAGGACTGCGCCCTCGCTGGGGTTATGGTAGTATCTTTTCCTGAAGCCGACCTGCCTATAGCCCATTGACTTATAGAGAGTTATGGCAGGCATATTTGATTCACGCACCTCCAGCAGGAAGTTTTTATCATGATATTTCTGGTGTGCGTACAGGAGGAGCTGTTTTCCCACGCCCATTCGTCTGAAATCGGGAGCTACAGCTATATCATCAACGCTCTTTTCGTCGCCGCAGTCCGACAGCACCAGATATCCTGCAATATCATCGTTTTGCGTCCTTGCAAGGAGTATCTCCGAGATGGGCGAAGAAAGCGTCTGCATAAATATCTTCTCGCTCCACGGGTCAGAAAAGGAGCTTTCTGCTATCTCGCAGAGCTTTTTAATATCAGCCTCACAGGCAGGGGAGATATCAGCCTTTAGCGTCATACCAGCTTCCTCCCATATTCACCTCAGCAGTCAGCGGAACGGTGAAGTCGGCCACATTCTGCATTTCCTCGCTGAGTATCTTTGCAGCTTTCGGGGCGAGTTCACGGGGCGTTTCCACGATAAGCTCGTCGTGCACCTGCAAAATGAGCCTTGCCTTTGGCACTTCCTCACGCAGGCGTTCGTAGACTCTCACCATAGCCATTTTGATTATATCGGCAGCCGTACCTTGAATTGGCGTATTCATGGCGATACGTTTTCCTGCGGCCTGCACCATTTTATTTGACTGTCTCAGCTCCGGAACGGGTCTGCGGCGTTTAAAATATGTTGAAACGTAGCCATCAGTCTTACCGTTTTGGACTATCTGCTCCATGAACTCATTTACTTTCGGGTATTTTGCAAGGTAGTTCCGGATATATCTGTTAGCCTCGTAGACGGAAACGCCTATGTCCTTTGACAGTGAAAATGCGCCTATTCCGTAGATTATGCCGAAGTTTACGGCTTTAGCGGCGTTTCTCATCTCGGAGGTGACCATTTCGGGCGGCATATCAAAGACCTGAGCTGCCGTTGCCCTGTGGATGTCCTCGCCGCTTAAAAAGGCAGCCTGCATATTTTCGTCACCGCATAGATTTGCGAGTATGCGCAGTTCAATCTGGCTGTAGTCGGCGTCCAGCAGGATATTGCCCTCCTCCGCAAGGAAGAATTTCCGCATATTCATTCCAAGGCTTGTGCGGACGGGTATGTTCTGCATATTTGGCTCAGTTGAGGATATGCGTCCTGTGCGTGTTTCGGTCTGTTTGAATACTGAGTGGATTCGTCCGTCCTTGTCCACAGTTTTTAGCAGGCCGTCCACATAGGTGGATTTGAGCTTTGAGAACTGCCGCCACTTTAAAACATAGTCAACTATTTTGTATTCCCCACGCAGATTTTCAAGTATCTCAGCGCTGGTGGAGTAGCCTGTTTTGGTTTTCTTGCCATGGGGAAGTCCCATCTCCGAAAAGAGCACTTCGCCAAGCTGCTTTGGAGAACCTATCTTAAACTCATGACCTGCCTCATCAAAGACAAGCTGCTGCATTTCCTCTATCTGCTCCGACAGATACACGCCGAATTCCTTTACGCCATTTTTATCAACTTTAACACCGGTGTGCTCCATGGCGGCAAGGACTTCCGTGAGCTTAAGTTCCATTTTGTAAAGCTCAGTCTGTTCCTGTTCATCTATGAGTTTTTCCATTTTATCGCAGAGCGTATTAAGGACTGCAATATCCGCAAGTTCTCCCTTTGGATATGCTATATGGTATGTGACGCACAGTCTGTCGATAGTATATTCCGACGTGGTAGGGTTGAGGATATATGCTGATATTTCTCCGTCGGAGCAGAGATTTTTAAGCTCCGTGCCGTGCTCCAGACAATACCTGTAGTGGAGCTTGGCGGAGAACGTACGCTTTTTTAAGCTGCTGCTGAGGAAGTCTAAGATGAGCTCCTGCTCCTCGGAATGGTAGACCGTATCATCAGCAAACAGCGTAAGTCTTGTGCCGTCGAAGAGATATGGTACCGGCTCAGCCTTTTCCATGAGAGCTTTCAACACGCCGTCGTCGAGAGTCTTTTCATCAAATTTCGTCTCCGGCGCAGCCGCAGAAGCTTCAGCAGTTTCCGTTTCAGCAGGGATGTTTTCACCGGTAAGCTCGAGCTTTGAGATAAGCTTTGCCATTTCCAGCTCCAGCAGCAGCTCACGGAGCTGAGAGCCTTTTACCTCGCCCTTGTCGTAGTCGGAGAGCTTCTGGGGAATGGGTGCGTCCTTTACAATAGTGGCAAGCCACTTGCTTTTTTCGGCGTCGGTCTTTCCTGTAGTCAGTTTTGTGTAAACGCCCTTTGTAAGTCCGGCGCTGTCGATATTTTCATAGAGGTTTTCGATAGTGCGCCATTTTTGAATAAGGCTGGACGCAGTTTTCTGTCCTATGCCGGCAACTCCCGATATATTGTCGGAGCTGTCGCCCATGAGGGCTTTAAGATCAATCATAGAGAGCGGTGGAAAGCCGTAGTCCTCAGTAAATTTTTCGGGGGTATAGATGATGGTGTCCTTATTTGTGACAAGCCTGACGGTAACGTTTTCGTCTACAAGCTGGAGACTGTCCCTGTCTCCGGTGACGATATGACATTCAGATTCCTGCTCCGTGCATATACGTGCAAGCGTACCGAGTATATCGTCGGCCTCGTACCCTTCGCAGGTGACAACAGGAACTCCCATAAGTGTGAGTATTTCCTTAACATAGGGAAGCTGCATAGCAAGCTCATCTGGCATACCCTTGCGTCCGGCTTTGTAGGTATCCACCATTTTGTGGCGGAATGTGGGAGCTTTAAGGTCAAATGCAGCCACGATGCGGTCGGGCTTTACCTCGGATATATGCTTGAAGTAGATGTTCATAAAGCCGAAAATGGCGTTGGTGTATACACCCTTTTGGTTTGAAAGCAGTCTTATCCCGTAGAATGCACGGTTAAGGATACTATTTCCATCAATAGCTAATAAGCGCATTTTTATATTAACCTCCGTGACAGTAGTTATCCACTCCATTATACCACATTCCGGCTAAAAAGAAAAGGGTTATTTTTCACGAACATCTATTTCAAATACAGCAGTTCTCATTACAGTATCAAAATCATGCTGTGCGTAGTATTCTGAGCAGTCACGTGCAATGGCAGCTTCTATGCCGAAGACATCGGCTCTCATGCTTTCGGCTGTTTCATCTATGGCGGACTGACAGTAAGCCTTTATCATATTGCAGGCTGCATTTGTGTTGCCTTTGCCTTTTATTTTTACCTCTGCTTTTATGTGAGGTATACCCTTTATTATCTGCGCACTTACATCGGTGCAGGCGGAGTAGACCTGAAAGCTTTCAGTACCGTTTTCGCCTGTTACAGTGATTCTTTCTGGGTGGTTGTCACCTCTGAGCCACACAAGACCAATTGTTGCTCTCTGTGAGAGTATCCCGAGGATATTTTGTCCGTCGGTTATGCACATACTGATACCATCTTCAGTGAGCAGCGGTGCAAGAGCTTTACCGTCGGCGGATTGAAGCTCCTTTAGTATGGTGAAAAGGTCTGTTTGTGGTATATTTCCCTTTTCAGTCCCCAGCTTAAGGCTGTCGGTGAGTTTGGTGGTATCGGTATCTTCCGATATATCCTCACCCTGGAGCAGCAAGAGCCGGCAGCCCGGTGAGAGCCTGTATTCATCAAGACAGTTCATAAGACCGCTGCTGTCCATGGGTGACTTAAGACACAAAAGTTCAGTATGCCCCAGAAATATTTCACGGCCTGTCCTTACGGCTGCGTTTTCAGTGGCGGAGAATATATCCTTTCCCACGCCCTCAACCAGTTCACCGGTTCCCTCAAACAGGAAGAGTTCAAGGCTTGTGTACTCTCCGGCGTCAAGGACTGCACTCTGGACGTAGATACGCTCTCTCACCTCGGCAGTTCCTCCGGTGCAGCCTGTTGCAAAGATAAGAGCTGCACACAGGCAGAATATTCTTTTTATCATGAGGCTCTACACTCCTTTTTCTTTTTAATGAGAAGCCACAGCGGCACTGTAAAGGTCAGGAATACGATTGGCAAAATGCAAAATGGACTTCCTGTATATCCGATAAAGCCGAATAAAGTGCCTGCGCCAATCATAAGCAGCAGAGCTATAATGCTCCTGAGTTTTAACCTTGGGAAGATCGTGCCCATAATATGCGCCGACAGCACTGTGAACATTGTTATCCTGAGCGTGCACAGCAACACGAATACAATGAGATATATGGCGTCGGCACGCTGAGCGGCAAGAGGCTGGGATACAGATGTGAGCAGGAAGAACGGATACTCACCGTATGATGCAAGTCCTCCCAGAACCGCCGCACAGAGCAGCTGTACTATCTCCCACAGCAAAAGCCCTATGGGCAGGAACATGAGTCTTTTGGCAGGTCTGTCCTCTCTGGTGAAGCTCATGAGCACAAAGAAAACCGGCAGGGAATCACTTAGCATAAGGTTTTCTACTGCGCCTGAGAATGCTCCCGAGCTTTCTGCAAGGGATATTGAGGATATATCCATCCTCTGCCATGCACCTATTAGAAGTATTACAAGAGTTATTCCAAGGAATCCTGCGGTAAATGTGGCTGCCCTTGAAAAGGTGCGCAGTCCCAGAGATGAGGTGTAGAGACAGACTATACCTATGAGTACTGCCGTTATCAGTGAGCCTGAATAGGGCAGTGAAAGCTGTTCGGCGCTGTTCCAGATGAGTACGAAAGAGATTCCGCCCCGTGCGATAAAGTAGAGCACAAATATAACCGGCAGTACAAAATGGCGTTCCTTGCAGTAGCTGCTCAGCGAAAAGCCGTTTTTGTATAGTACCATCGCCGGTATGCACAGCAGCAGCTTTATACCAAAGCCTATGGCAGTGCCAGCCATTGCAGGAAGTCCCGTATCGGCAGACAGACACATTATCATAAAAGCCTCCGAGAGCAGGAGTATACAGGTGAGTTGACCGGAGCTGATTCTATTCATGATATTCCTCCACGGTAAAGTGACCTTTCTGCATTGTCCTGAATCCAACACGTGTTGCTACATCACGCATTGACCTTATCCTTAAAGGTGCAATTGGAGCAGTAAACGGATAGCCAAAGCTTTCGCCGGCGCATATATTGAATAGCGTTATGCTTCCAAGCAGACCTATCCCGAAAAGACCTAAGAATCCGCCGGCAAGTATAAAAAGCAGTCTTAGTACTGTAAGCGGCTGGTTAAGGTCGGGCAGGGCAAATCCGCTTATTACAGCAATGGCAGTAACTGTCAGCATGGGGGTGCTTATAAGTCCCGACGAGACTGCTGCGTCACCTATGATAAGACCTGCCACAATGCTCACTGAACCGCCAACAGCCTTCGGGAGTCTTAGTCCTGCCTCACGCACTATCTCATACACAAGCAAAACGCCTATTGCCTCAGCCATAAGGGATACTGGAGCGTTTTCCTCAGCCTTTGCAAGGATAAGGAGCAGTGTTCGGTTAAGAAGCTCCGGGTGATGAAGGGCAACCGCTACATAAAGGGCAGGCAGAAGAAGTGATATGAAAAATGCAAGGTATTTTATGAGCCTTATGCACGTGGTGTAGTATGGACGGAAGCTGTAGTCGTCCATGGTCTGGAAGCTCTCGCACATTAGTTTTGGTACAGTGATGGCATAGGGTATGCCGTCGATGAGTATGCCGACTCTGCCCTCAAGGAGCTTTCCGCACAGTACATCTGGCCGCTGGGTAGTGCCCACTGTATCAAAGAGACAACCCGTCTTGTTTTCAAGAAACGGCTGTAGATAGCCTGTTGAAAGTACGCTTTCAAGTTCCGTGCCGTTTAGTCTTTCCTTTATCTCATCAACAAGGCTTTCTGGAACTCTGTCGTACATATAGCAAAGGCATATATCGGTCTGTGACTTGTCGCCGATGGGCATAAGCTCCATTTTCAGGAATGGAGTTTTCATACGTCTGCGCACAAGGGACATATTCATTCTTATGACCTCTATAAATCCCTCACGTGCGCCCATCACGTTGCTTTCGCCCGATGGCTCTGATACCGACCTTTTCTCATACCCCTGAACGCCAAACACAAGAGCCTTGGAGGCTCCGTGTATTATTACTATGGCAAAGCCGGAATTCAGAAATCTGAAAAAGTCACGGTAATTATCAGCCACACTTCTGTCGAGGGACAGGAGCAGTCGGTCTTGTATGTGTGATATGAGTCTTTCGGCTGTTGGATTGGGTATATCCACATGAGTTATAGGTTCAAGGATAAGCTCCGTTATCATCATTGTGGAGACCATGCCCTCGCAGGTGACAAGAGCCGCCGGAACGCCGCTCAGCAGAAATTCATTCACCATAAGATCCGAGCCGCCGCCTGTTATCTCCCTTAGTCTCCGGATATTCTGCTGAAGATCGGGGTGTATTGTTTCGTTGGCAAAGTCGTTCATATATATGCCGCCTTTCTATCGCTTTTCATTAGGTTATGTCAAAATCAGGAGGTTATACGAAAGGGTTGCATTTTGTTGCGATGTGTGTTATACTGTAAGTAATAGTATCATTAGATGATGCTCTCAAAAAAAGGAGGTAAAATATGTACATAAAAAAGTTTATAGCTGCCGGTATATCCATGCTGCTGCTTTGTGCAGCATCGGGCTGCAGGTCTATCGACAACAGCGAAAATGCAAGGATTCCTGCCGGAATGCAGAACGACGGCACTCAGGATGCAACTACCACAATCAGTGATGGCATGGACGGCTCTGTTGCTCGTGAGGAGGCTACTATTGCCAATGTAAAACAGACCGGCGGCGAGGTGCGTGTGATAGCTGCAGGAGACAATCTGGTGCAGACAGCAGTTTATAATTCAGCTGCTGCTCATGCCGAAGACGGCGAGAGCTACAACTTCGACTACTGCTACGAGGGAATAAGGGATGTTGTATCACAGGGCGATATAAGCATAATAAATCAGGAGACCCTTATCTGCGACGACCCTGATATTGAGATAAGCGGCAGTAACTATAACTTCAACTCTCCGGCTGAGCTGGGACCAGCCATTCTGAATGCCGGCTTTAATGTTGTGTCTATGAGCAACAATCATCTGCTTGACAAGGGTGTTGACGGTCTTTCAGCCTGCCTTGACTACTGGGAACAGATGGAGGCTGATAATCCCGATCTGCTTACATACGGAGTTTACAGGGACGAGGCCGATATGAACGATATCCGCATAAAAGAGGTGAACGGCGTAAAAATCGCATTCCTTGCCTACACGGAGAATATCAACGGCTACACCGTTCCTGAGGATTCAGATATACAAATAGTGCTCACATCTGAAAGCGAAGTCATAAAATCTCAGATAGAGGCTGCAAACGAAGTGGCAGACGCTGTTATTGTATCGGCTCACTGGGGCGTTGAGGACACATTTGAGGTGACCGACGGCGTAAAGCAGCAGGCTCAGAATATGATAGAATGGGGCGCAGATGTTATCATAGGAACACATCCCCACGTTCCCCAGACTATGGAGTACCTGACACGTGAGGACGGCACACAGGGATTTGTGTTCTACTCCCTTGGAAATCTTATTTCCGCAATGACATGGAATATCAACATCATAGGTGAGATAGCTGACTTTAACATAGTAGTCGACTCGCAGGGAAATACTACTATCGAGGACGTAAAGGTAATGCCTGTTATAACTCAGTATGACGACGGATATCTGAGCAACCTCAGACTTGTCATGTACAAGGACTACACCGATGAGCTTATGGAGGCGCATGGACTGCCTTATGCGATGTATGACCAGTATTATGCGGAGTGGAACAGGGAACGCATAAAGGAGCTTATCGACACAGCCATACCGGCAGAGTACCAGAAGCTTGACTAAAGCGCATAGAACCGGGATTCCAATGTGGCTCGACTCTTTGGCGGAGTCCATAGGCAGCGCCCATGATAGCCTTAGGGATACTCATTGATTCAATAGACGGTTTTTTACGATTTAAGCAGTGCAGTTCAATGCTGCGCTGCTTTTTTAGAAGGAGGAAAAATATGCTCATAAAAGAACTTTCAGAGATGATACATCAAAACATAGAAAAATGCATAAAGGGCAAGGGTGATATCATAGATAAGGTGACTATCGCCGTGCTCGCAGGAGGCCACGTGCTCCTCGACGACCTGCCGGGTACGGGTAAGACTACTCTTGCAAAGTGTCTTGCAGCATCTGTGGACGGAGAATTCCGGCGTGTTCAGTTCACGCCCGACCTGCTGCCATCTGACATAACAGGCGTGAGCATATACGACCAGAGATCTAATGGATTTAGTTTCCGCAAGGGCGCAGTATTCACAAATATACTCCTTGCGGACGAGATAAACCGTGCAGCTCCCAGAACACAGTCTGCCCTTATGGAGTGCATGGAGGAGAGACAGGTAACCTGCGATGGTGAGACATATGAGCTGCCCGAGCCTTTTCTTGTTATCGCAACTCAAAATCCCGTGGAGCTTGCAGGAACGTATCCTCTGCCGGAGGCTCAGCTTGACAGATTTATGATGTGCCTGAGCATGGGATATCCTGAGCGTGACTCAGAACTGGAGATGCTTACAAACGCCCTTAAAGGCGTACCGGAGCTTTCAGCAGTTACTGACTGCAGTGCGCTTATTGCAGCACGCAGGGAGCTTGCGGACATAAAGATATCAAAGGCAGTGCAGGATTATCTGCTTGATATTGCTGCTGCAACGAGAAACGATGGGGATATCAGAACAGGACTTAGCCCCAGAGGTCTAATAGCTCTTGCAGACGCCTCACGGGGATATGCAGCTATCATGGGCAGGAACTACGCTACTCCTGATGACGTTAAAGCTGTAGCTGCCGATGTTATTGCTCACAGGCTGATTTTAAAGGGCGCAGCCTATGCCAGCAGGCTTCCCGAAAAGCGCAGGGCAGTACAGGGTATACTTGAGCGTGTGGACGTGCCTAAGGATATGACATGGAACTGCTGATAATTGTAATAATAATAGCGGCTGTAGTTTTAGCGGAGCAGTGGTTCTATTCCCGTATGTGCGGAAGATATGTAGGCTATAGCTGCAGGTTCGACCGTGATACCGCCGAGGAGGGCCAGGAACTGGAGCTTATAGAAACAGCCGAAAATGCCGGAGTTTTACCGCTGCCCTTTATGAAAGCGGAACTCACCATACCGGCAGCCATAGAGCCTTTGCAGGGAAAAGGCACGGTCACTGACAGGGACAGATTTATCACAGGCTTTTTTTTGGTGCGGAGTATGAGCCGCATAAGGCGTGTTCGTAAGGTAAAGGCTCTTGCAAGAGGAGTATATAGCGTGACTGCTGCAAGAGTCCAGACAGGTGACCTTCTGGGCGGCGTGAGGATATCATTTCCGGCTGAGAGCACCGGCGGCAGACTGACAGTCCTGCCGGTACCTGCTGAAAGCGAGGCGGTCTTTCCCGAAAGGATAAGGCGAAAAGTTGGCGAGACTATCGTCCGGAACAGTCTGGTAAGTGATCCATTCTATACGGCAGGTGCAAGGGAATATGAAATGGGTGATCCTGTCTCACGCATACACTGGAAAGCAAGCGCACATATGCAGCAGCTTATGGTGCGGCAGGAGGAAAGGACAGCTCTGCCTTCAGTGCTGATAATACTGAATGTCCAGTCGGATTCCGAGGAGAGCGGAAATTCCTCAGCCGAACCGCAGCTTCAGGAGCACACCATAAGACTATGCGTCCGGTGCATACAGGAGGTGCTCAGCGAGGGCTATAATGTAACTCTTGCAGGCAATGGCATTACTCCTTTGGGAGAGCCGCTTGTTGTTTCAGGCGTTGATTACGATTCATTCCGCTTTGCTCTTGCGGAGATGTCAACAGATGAGTTTATGCCGTTCAGGCAGTTTATAAAGCGCTGGGAGACAATTCCCATGGATACGGCTGCAGTCCTCATAACGCCCTACACGGACGATTCGGCGGAAAAGTGGCTTTCAGTCTGCCGGGAGGCGTCGGTTATAGTATCAGGCGGCGGCAGAGACAGGGCAGGCATTGCCGACAAAATCTTACCCATGCCGGAAAGGAGCGATGCATAATGAGAGCAGTACAGCGGACGCTTCTCCACTTTGCGGCATATGGGGCGCTGCTTTTGGCGGTGTATCCTATTATTGCTATGGTGTATACATTTTCGGATTTGGGCGTACTTCATATGTGGCTCAGCGAGCTTTATATTATAGCAGCAGGAACGGCAGCTCTTGTCCACGCCATAATGATAAGGCGCATATACAGGCGCAGACCGGTCGTTGTAAATATCGGATTTTTCATTGCAGGAGCGATATTTGCAGTTATTGCGTTTTTTATCTGTCCCTTTTCAGGAACGTTCATGAGGGCAGTCTCAGCCCTTGCGGTTTTTTTGGTATATCAGGCAGGAGTGCGGCTATTCTTCGTGGAGTACGACGTGCTGACTCACACCTACGTATACGCCGGAATATGCACATTTTTCGTGCTCACATCGGCAGCCGTATGGATACACGATAAAAATGCCTCCTTCATATGGCAGGGGGTAGTATTCCTGATAATAAGCGGAATCTTTTCGCTGTGCAGGAATTTTGCCGGGATAGACACAGCTCTTGGGAGTGCTGATGACGAAGGTACACATCTCCCAAAGGGTATACTCAAGTATAACCGCTCACTGCTTGGAGTTATAGGAACAGTGGTTCTTATACTTGTGGTGTTTAGAGGATTTATAGGCAATTTTCTTTGGAGTACTGTTAGAACAGTGATAAAGCTTGCAGGAAAGGTGTATTTGTGGTTTGCGGGACTTTTCACCGGCGAGGAGCAGGACAGCTCAGACCTTGATGACAATGTCGATGAATCAGCCGGAACTTTGAGCTATGAGCAGAATGAGCTTTTAACTCTTGTGTGCACGGTGATACTTCTTGTTATACTGCTGTTTCTGGTGATAAGGTTCAGAGACAGGATATACAGGCTTATCTATGGAATCATAAAAGGGATAATAACAGCTTTGGGGAATATTTTCGGACGCAGCCGTGAGCGTCAGCAGGTATTTTACGAGGGCGGATATACGGACTGCTACGAGGAGATAGGCAGAGCTGAAATGAAACAATTGCGTGCAAAAAGCGGCGGTTTCAGGTGGAAAAGAGAGCTTAGGCGATACAGGAAGATGAGCTTTGGTGCAGAGAAGTACCGTATGGGATATAGTCTGCTGCTTTACCGGCTGAGCCAGAATGGCGTGGCGGTGTCAGAGTGGAGCACTCCGCAGGAGGTATATGCGGCAGTGCCTGATGCGCATCCGTCAAAGTCTGAGCTTTTCGCAGTAACTGAGTGTTACGAGAGGGTACGCTACGGCGAGGAGTTTCCCGACAGTCGTGCCTTTGAGCAGCTCGACAGGCTTTTGATGTCATGAGTTTAAAACATATTCAAAATAAAAAATGTCTGCCGCATTCAAGCAGCAGACATTTTTGTTTGCATACAATTCTTCGTTACAATGGGCTGAAAACAGGCTATTCGTTCAGAAAAGCAATTGGGTCGACATAGACGCCGTTTTTGAGCACCTCAAAGTGCAGATGTGATTCCTGCTTGCACTCAGCGTCAGCCGTGTTTCCTACAGAACCTATAGTCTGTCCGCTCTCCACATCGTCGCCCTCCTGAACTGATAAACTTGGGCTCAGGCTGCAGTATCTGCTGATAATGCCGTTGCCGTGGTCTATCTCCACGCATATTCCCCATAGAGGGTCTTTTGTCACCTCAGTCACTGTGCCGTTATCCGCCGCACATACCGCAGTACCCTCCTCGGCACTGAAATCAGTACCGTTATGTGTTTGCCACGTGCCGGTAGTCTCGGATTTTACAAGCTCTCCGTTGCTGAACGGCACAAGCACCTCACCTTCCACCGGATATACAACAACATGTGAGAACTGCTGTTCAGTTTCAGGTTCAGTCTCTGGTTCAGTCTCTGGTTCTACGGCGGCTTCTGTTGTAGGCTCAGTGGTCTGAATGGGCAGTTCAGTTCTGCTGCCGGCTGCGGCTGCATCCAGAGCGGCTTCAGTTGTCCGTGATGTTGCCGGTTCAGTCACGGCTGCCTGTGTTTCGGAAACCAACTCATTCTGGAGTGAATTAAGGTTGTCCTCCAGCGTGGCAGTAGTTGCCTGATAGGCATATGCACAGGCTGCACCAATCATCGCAAGGCTCACAAGCAGTGCCACTGAAAAGCTTTTTGGGCGTACTCGCTTCTTTTCGTCTGTATTGTTCATATCAAACACCTCCGGCTATAGTATTGCCGGATAATGGTGTTATATGCAGGATTTTTTCAAAAGCGAATCCATAATTTCAAGGAACTCCGTGTGTGTATATTATGGGGACTTATTCCTGTTCAATCACCTTTATACCCAGAACGTCGAGCGACTCCTTGTCCACAACGGACGGACACTCACTCATAAGCTCAGACGCATTCTGAACCTTTGGGAACGCTACTACATCACGCAGACTTTCTGCATTTAGCAGCACCATAGCCAGTCTGTCCAGACCAATTCCCAGACCTCCATGAGGGGGTGCGCCGTATTTGTAAGCCTCCACCAGGAAGCCGAACTTAGCCTCAATCTCTTCATCGGTGAGTCCGAGAGCCTCAAACATCTTTTGCTGAAGCTCGTAGTCAGTTATACGTATCGAACCGGATGAAAGTTCCGTGCCGTTAAGCACCAGATCGAATGCTTTTGCAAAAACCTTTTCCGGAGCAGTATCCAGATACTGTATACAATCGTCCTGAGGCATTGTAAACGGGTGATGCATAGCAGTCCATGTCTGGCTGTCCTCGTCCCACTCAAAGAACGGGAATTCTGTTATCCACAGGAAGTTGAGCTTATCCTGAGGAATGATATCAAGCTTCTTTGCTGCAGTCAGACGAAGTGCGCCCAGTACAGGCAGAGTTACCTTGTTTTTGTCGGCAACTATGAGTACAACATCGCCCTGTGAGCAGTCAAGCCTTGCGAGAATCTCATCGAGGCGTCCTTCGGGCAGGAATTTAGCAAATGAGCAGTTTGGCTTTTCGTCATGCCATCTGATAAAAGCAAGACCCTTTGCACCGATGCCCTTTGCGCTTTCGGTGAGCTTATCGATCTCCTTGCGTGTGAGGATTTTTGCAGCATTCTTTGCCACAATACAGCGAACGCTGCCGCCTGCCTCAATGGCACTTTTGAACACAACGAAGTCAAGGTCTGATACCATATCAGTTATATCCTGAAGCTCCATGCCAAAGCGTGTATCAGGCTTATCAGAACCGAAACGGTTCATAGCCTCGGTGTAAGTCATTCTGGGCAGAGGGAGAGAAATCTCTCTGTCCATTACCTTTTCAAGCAGATACTTTATAAAGCCCTCGGTCATTTCGAGTATATCGTCCACGTCAACAAAGGACATTTCAAGGTCTATCTGAGTAAATTCAGGCTGTCTGTCGGCACGCAGGTCCTCGTCACGGAAGCATCTTGCGATCTGGATATATCTGTCAAGACCTGCAACCATAGTGAGCTGCTTGTAGATCTGCGGAGACTGGGGCAGAGCGTAGAACTTGCCGTTGTGTACTCTCGACGGGATAAGGTAGTCTCTTGCGCCCTCGGGAGTTGACTTCATCATCATGGGAGTTTCTATCTCGATAAAGCCGTTTGCATAGTAGTATTCACGTGCAGCCTGAGCAATCTTATGGCGCATGATAAGGTTGTGCTGAAGCGGAGCACGTCTCAGGTCGAGGTAGCGATATTTTAGTCTTAGTTCCTCGTTTACCTTAGTTTCGTCGGTGATGAAAAATGGGGTAGTCTCAGCCTTTGCGAGAATTCTCAGCTCATCGACCATAATTTCCACTTCACCGGTTTTCATATCCGGATTGACGCTTGAGCGCTTTGTGACAACACCCTTTGCCATGAGCACATATTCCATATGGCAGCGAGCAGCCTTTTCAAAAACAGCCGGATCTGTAGCCTCGTTGAAAGCGAGCTGAACAATGCCTGTTCTGTCTCTCAGGTCGATAAATATAAGTGTACCCAGGTTGCGGACTTTCTGTACAAAGCCGCCTACAACGACAGTAGTTCCGATATCAGAAACCTCACCGCAGTAGCAGGTGCGGCGCAAACCGTTCATAGATTCCATTATTTTTCCTCCTCCAGAGCATTTATTACTGAATCAAGGCGATAATTATTGAGCTGTTCCAGGAAAGCGCTGTTGAATTCGCTGCCTATATTCACAGGTATCTGCTCGCCTGTATCCATGCGTTTTAAATTAGCCTCGCCGGACTGCAGCTCGTTTTCGCCGAGGACAAGCACAAACTTTGCGCCTATCTTATTGGCATATTTCATCTGAGCTTTAATGCCTCTGTTCATAACGTCCAGCTCGGCAATGCAGCCATCGGAGCGTACAGCCTGAGCAAGAGCAAGAGCCTTATCGGAGGCAGCAGCATCCATGGGGGCGATATACAGGTCGCACGTTTGATTTTCCATAAAGTCGCAGTTCTGGCTCTCCATAGTCAGCAGGAGACGCTCGATACCCATAGCAAATCCAAGAGCAGGAGTGGGATTTCCGCCGAGCTGTTCGATAAGACCGTCGTAGCGTCCGCCGCCGCAGACAGTTCCCTGAGCGCCGATATCGGTAGTTACAAATTCAAAAACGGTCTTTGTGTAGTAGTCAAGACCTCTTACTATCTTTGGATTTACGGTGAATTCTATATTCATAGCATTCAGCTTGTTTTTAAGCGACTGGAAGTGATCGCTGCACTCCACGCACAGGTAATCGAGGATAACGGGAGCATCCTTTGCAATGCCGGCGCAGATGGGGCTTTTGCAGTCGAGGATTCTCATTGGATTTTTTTCGAGGCGTGACTTGCAGGTGTCACAGAGCTTCTCCTCGTGTTTAGCGAAGTAAGCTCTCAGCGCCTTATGGTATTCACTTCTGCATTTGGGGCAGCCTATAGAGTTTATATTAAGAGCGATATTTTTAAGTCCAAGTCTGTCGAGCAGTGTTTTTGCAAGGCATATCACCTCAGCGTCGGCAGACGGGTCGGAGGCTCCTGCCATCTCCAGACCAAACTGGTGGAATTCACGAAGTCTGCCGGCCTGCGGACGTTCATGGCGGAAGCATGAGAGAATATAGAACACCTTCTGAGGCAGTGCGTCGTTGAGCATACCGTTCTGGAGCATTGCACGTATAGTACCTGCTGTACCCTCGGGGCGGAGGGTAAATTCAGTTTCCTTAGCCTTCACGGAATACATTTCCTTCTGCACCACGTCGGTAGTTTCGCCGACTGAGCGGAGAAAGAGGTCGGTATTCTCGAAGGTTGGGATGCGTATTTCCTTAAATCCGAAGCATTCAGCCGTTTCACGGGCGATATGTTCTACGGTATACCACTTATTTATGTTTTTAGGTGTGATATCCTCTGTACCCAGAGGACGAGTAATTTTAAGTGCCATAGTTTTATCTCCTTAAGTAAAAATCTACATACAAAAAATCTGTCCCTTAAAAAAGGGACAGTGGGGGCAGCGTTTTTAAACTTCAAGCTCGCCCATTATTCTCCAATCGAGGTCGCCGCGCTCAAGAGCCATGATAAGAGCCTCGGCAGTTGCGATATTAGTGGCAACAGGAATATTATGAACGTCGCAGAGACGGAGAAGATTCTGCTCTGTAGGCTCTGATTCCTTGCGGCTGATAGGATCTCTGAAAAAGAGGAGGATATCTATTTCATCACAGGAAATAAGAGAGCCTATTTGCTGACCTCCGCCCTGAGCTCCGCTCAGATAGCGTTTTATTTGCAATCCAGTAGCCTCAGATACCTGTTTACCGGTGGTATCGGTTGCGCATATATTGTGCCGTGAAAGAATTCCGCAGTAGGCGATGCAGAACTGGATCATAAGCTCTTTTTTTGCGTCGTGTGCGATAAGGGCAATATTCATGTTATGGATCATTCCTTTCTGTGTTTGGATGAGGTAGAGACGGTGCTGAGTAACAGTTTTCAGCAGTTGTTCGACCGCCTTCAAAATTCGCTGATACTTCAAATACTATTATACCACAAAACTCTGATTTGTCAAAGAATTTATAAGTGATTTCCTGAATATTGTGCAATGTATGGAAGTTGATACAGCTCTTTTTGTGCAGTATGACGGTGTTAGATAAATTATTGTGCATCAGAAGCTGACTGTGAAGCTGTATTATCGGTTCTGTCTTTATAGCGTTCATAGGCTTCGATTATGCTTTTAATCATATATTTGGAATATTCTGCGCCTTCAACCACTCCTGCAAAGGCTATTTCCGGATCCTCGGCAGGAGCGTAGCCGATGAAGAATGAATCCTGAACACGTGAGCCTTGCTGAGGAGTACCGGTCTTTATGGCAACGCTGTAGCCAAAGTCTGCCAGCGAATACTCATAGGGCATATTTGTAACTGAAGCTGCGACCATACCCTGTTCGATAAGGGAGAAGTAGCCCTCCTCCGCACCGGGGATAGTAGCTGCAACGGTGGGTTCTATTTCCTCCAGTTTATTTTCCATGTTGTAGTCCCATATGCTGTCGACCAGATGCGGTTCATATCTTACGCCCTCGTTTGCGATGGTGTTTGCAACGACAGCCATTTGGAGCGGAGTTACTCCCCATTCAGACTGACCGATAGCCGACTGTAGAACCTCGCCGACAGTCCATGAAAGGCCGTGTTCCTTGTAGTATTCGGGATTTGAAAGATGTCCGGCAGAGCCGCCTGTTTCCAGACCGGTAGACTGACCCAGACCGTAGAGCTTTGCATATTTAGTGATGCCGTCGATTGTGAGATCCTCTGAGAGCTTGTAGAAATAGATATTGCAGGAATACTGCAGTGCAGGGATAAGCGATATATTGCCGTGTCCGCCGGTACAGCTGTATATATGATCCTTGAAAAGATATTTCTGACTGCAATAGTATTCGGAGTAGCCGCTTATAAGTCCCTCGCAAAGACCTGCTGTAGCAGTTATAGTCTTGAAGGTAGAGCCGGGACGGTATTCGCCTCGTGTGGCACGGTTTACGAGCGGTCGATTTTCGTCTTCCAGGAGAGATTCATAATCCTCCATGTAGGTGTTGAGGTCGTAGGTAGGGCAGGTTGCCATACCAAGTACGCCGCCGTCCTTTGCGTCGAGCACGACGAGTGCGCCGTTTGTTACCTCACCCAGTTCCAGTTCCTCGGTTTTTTCGTCACGCAGGTCGTCGAAGTTTTTGATGAAGTCTTCCAGTATATTCTGGAGATCCTTCTGGAATGTGCTGTCGACGGTGAGCATGACAGTATTCCCCGATGTTACGGGAGTTGTTATCTCTGATGAGATAACCTCGCCGTCCTGGACGGATATAGTCTTAACGCCCTCCTCGCCCCGGAGGTAGTCCTCGCAGGCTTTTTCGATACCGCTTTTGCCGACGGTGTCATCGAGCTGATAGCCTTTTTGTGAAAGCTCCTCATACTCCTCGGCGTAGATAGGACCCACTGTACCTATCTCGTGTGGGATAACGTCGCCCTGAGCGATCGACCTGAGCGGCAGTTCTGCAATATCGACACCGGAGAGATAGAGTCCTGATTCCTTTATTTCAGTTACAGCTTCTTCCGGAATATCCTCAGCGAGGGTGAATCTGTTGCTCATGGAGAATCCACGGAGATACATTTCGTATCTCAGACCGCACAGCAGCCATTTCTGATCGTCGGTATATTCGGGGGATATTTCATAATCCTCGATCATTTTTGATATGCAGTTATCAGTAGTTGCATATACGTTCAATCCCAGATTGCTTTTAAATTTTTCAAGGGCGGCCTCATCGTCAGAGGTAAAGGTATAGGGTGCAGTTCTGGAGATAGGCATGGATATTTCCGGCTGGACGCCGTATTTGGCAAGGATATTGGTTATACCTATCAGAACGGCATTTCCCTCTGCATAGTCATCGGGGAACTGCTCCGGCAGGATGACTACGCTGTAGCCCTGTTTATTAACGATAATGGACTTGCCGCACACATCGACTATTTCACCTCGAGTTGCATCAATCGACTGGGTGTACTGATAGGTAGAATTTTTGCGGCTTGTGTACGTTTCGCTGTCCACGAGCTGTATCTTCATAAGGCGGTAGCCGCACAGACAGGCAACTCCCAGCAGTATCACTGTAAGTGATACGCCTTTTAAATAGAGATAATATTTGCTTTTGTTCATTGCAGGATTTTTACCTCCGTGGTATGTTACTGGTCGTCCTCAGATACCACAGTTTCCTCGATGGTACGTATGATATGGGGGCGAAGCAAACGGTTTATGTTGTGAATGACTATATAAACGGGCAGAGCTGATATAAGGGTGTATATGCAGCAGGGGAGTATGTGGTGAAAGTAGATATACTCCACGTTGGAGTGGTCCCAGATTGCGTAGAAAAAGAAATAGTCAAGCACACCCTGTATGAATATCCCTGCGGCAGCAAGGAGCATAAAGGCATACCAGCGGTGCATGAGAAAATGTTTGTAGAGCAGCGACATACCAAGACACATCACCATAAGTATGAGCGCATTGAATCCAAGGAGCTTGCCGCAGACTATATCCAGCAGAAACCCACAGATGATCCCTGCGGCAACAGCTGTGTGTTCACGTGCATATGAGGCAATGCACAGTGCGGTTGGTATAAGCAGCAGCGGTTTTCTGAAATCTCCGGCAGTAGCCAGAATAAAGCAGATAAAAATTATAACGACATATAAAATAAATCTTACCGCCTGATTCTTTTTTTCATAGGGGGTAGTACGTCTTGTTTTAATTTTATTCATGGCTCTCGCCCTTTCCGGGGTAATCGATAATAGCCACAACGCTTGTCATTGATTCAAAATCGACAGCCGGCTCTATGACAGCGTATTTGCTCAGTCCCGAATCCATGGATTCGATGGATTCAACCGTACCGATAAGGTATCCCTGCGGGAAGATGCCGCTTGCGCTTGAAGTAGTTATAAGGCTGCCTTCATTTAGTTTAGTGTCTCTGTCGAGATAGAGCATTCTTGTCTTGCAGTCAGCCGCCAGGAGTATTTCGCCTTCGATAACGCCGGTATATTTGTTGTCGGCAGATATTGCGCCTATTGAGAGGTCGGGGGAGAGGATAGTCTCGACGGTGGCAGTATTTGCTGATATTGAGGATATAACACCCACAACGCCCTCGCCGGTTATTACGGGGTCGTGGATAGATATGCCGTCGTCGGAGCCTTTGTTTATGATAAAGCTGTGGTATGGATCGTTTGCGACGTATCCTATGATAGTGCACGGCTCGGAGTAGGTATGATGTTCGTTAGCTTCTTTAAAGCCCATGAACTGTTTGAGCTCTGCCAGCTCCTGCTTTGTAGATTCGTAGTCGGCGAGCTGTTTTTTCAGCTCAGCGTTTTCGGTTTTCAGCTCATCAATTTCAGTCTGATATTCACCGCCTTTAGTGAGCCTGCCTATGATTGAGTCTGAGTCTTCGGCGATACTATTGACAGCGCCTCTTATGGGATTGAGCACAGTACCCAGAACGCCATTGCCGACGCCGCCCTGAGTTACAGAATAGAGCATTATCCCAACGATAAGTGCAATTATACAAATAAGAATGCGGAACCGGTGTTCTCTGAAAAAATCGCCCATCTGCAATGTCTCCTTTTCTTTTTCTATAAGCTGAAAGCCGACGGTCTTTTTTCACAAGACCTGTCGGCAGATTTTGATAAGGCAAAGTCCTCCTGGTAAGTATTGTACGGTGTGCCTTAATAACACTCCACATCTTCGGTGAGAGCGTCACTGTACTTATTCATATCGGCAAGTATTTTGCCTGTACCCTCTGCAACGCAGTCGAGAGGATATTGTGATACAAACACGGGCAGTCCTGTTTCGTGGGCAAAGAGCCTGTCGATTCCTTTGAGCAGTGCGCCGCCTCCGCAGAGGGTTATACCCTGGTCGATAATATCAGCTGCAAGCTCCGGAGGAGTCTGTTCAAGGGTATACTTTACAGCGTCAACTATCCGGGCGAGGGGTTCGTTTAGAGCCTCTCTCACCTCGGCGGATGTGATATTTATATTTTCCGGCAGACCTGTAAGCAGATTTCTGCCTTTTATCTCCATAGCACCGTCGGAGCCGACATCGAATGCCGAGCCTATTTCGAGCTTTATCTCCTCGGCAGTTCTTTCGCCTATAAGCAGGTTGAATTTATGCTTCAGGTGTTGTATGATAGCCTCGTCCATAGCTCTTCCGGCGCAGCGTATGCTTTTTGATGCGACTATGCCGCCCATGGAAATAACGGCAGCTTCGCTTGTACCGCCGCCGATATCGAGTATCATGCAGCCGGCAGGCTCAGTTGTTGGCAGACCAGCGCCGATAGCGGCAGCCATGGGTTCTTCGACGATGATAACACGTTTAGCTCCTGCCTGTTCAGCAGCTTCTTTTACAGCACGCCGTTCAAGAGGAGTGACGCCAAGCGGAGTGCATATTACAACACGTGCCCTTGTGAACAGACTGCCTTTGAGCGCCTTGCGTATAAACTCCTGCAGCATGATAGTAGCCTTTTCAAAATTGGCGATAACGCCGTCTTTCATAGGCTGTACGGCAACGATTGAGCCTGGAGTTCTTCCGATGACTTCCTTAGCCGTTCTGCCCACATATTTAGCATTGGCAGTGTGAGTATTCACAGCCACAACAGATGGTTCTCTTATGATAATGCCTTTGCCTGCCATATACACTACAGTATTGGCAGTGCCGAGGTCTATACCGATATCCTTATAAAACAACATTTTGTATGCTCCTTGGTTTTGCATTTTGAGCAGAGCTTTTTGCCTTATGTCTGTTTATATTGGCAGCCCTGCGGATATACAGACAGAGACAAACAACGGAAAGCTGCGTTTTAAAGGCAGCCTGTCTCTGAAAAAAGTTCACATAAATATTATATCACGAAATAAACGCTTAGACAAATGTTTTCTCCCTGTTTACAGGCTCAGAATGCAAATTCAGCTTTTTAACGCTAAAATAACCGAGCGAATATCATTTTTACAGCATTTTCCACAAAAAAGGAGTCACTACTATTCCTTAACAAGTGCAGATGCTATCTTAGGAGAAACAAATATCGCAATTATCAGCAGTATGATATGTGCTACAGTAATGTGCACATTAAGTCCGAATGTAAAATCAAGGACAATGAGATTAAGCGTAAATGGTTCAAATCCGAATGATGGCTCAATAGACAGCCATGAAAGTGCAGATATCTTAGCACATACGTTTGCGATCACGCTTCCTGTGGCAACTGCGATCACGAATACTGCAATATACACAAGTATTTTTTTGATAGTGTTCATCCTGAATCTCTCCTCTCTGGATCATTTATTTATTCCGCTGGAGCCGAAGCCGCCTGTACCCCGTTCAGTGCTGCTGAGGTTTTCAGTCAAGCGCCATTCCTGAGTGAGTACGGGCAATGCCACCAGCTGAGCTATGCGCATACCGGTTTCAACGGTAAACGTTTCTGAGCCGTAGTTTATAAGCGGCACCATTATCTCGCCGCGGTAGTCGGGGTCGATAACGCCCACGCAGTTTGGCAGAGTTATGCCGTATTTCACGCTCAGTCCGGAACGTGGGAACACAAAAAGACCTATATCGCATCTTTCCGGAGCAGCAGCGATACCTATGGGTATCATTTTTCTTTCGCCGGGAGGTATCACAATGGGAGCGTCAATGGCGGCGCAGAGGTCGTATCCTGCGCTCATAGGAGTAGCTCTTGCCGGAACAGATGCATTTTCTCTCAGCTTTATAAAATCAATTTTCATGTTTTTTCTCCAGTGGCTCGATCCCACGGTAGAGAAGACCTCTTGTGATGTGATCGGGCTTTATGTCCGTGCCGCATCTGTAGGCAAGGGAGATATCCCTTGTCATCTGCGGGCTTTCGTTGGTAACATCTATAAGTATATATCCCATACCCTTCATTTCCGGCAGCTTATCAGCCATCCATATGGGCACGCTGTTTAAAAGCTCGGTGTAGTCCTTTCGGCAGAGCACGGGGAATTTCCTGTTTGTACGGTCGGTGATTGAGCCGGTGCATTTTTTGCAGCCGACCTCATTTTTTATGGGACAGCATCGCAGGAGCATAACGGGAATTCTTCCGTAGGCGTACATTCCAAGCGGCACGCCTGAACAAACAGCCTTAGCCTGTTTAAGAGTAAGCTCCGGTGACAGGAGGATATCCTCCATATCCTCATTCGCATAAATAGCAGCGCTTGCGGAGTTTGTGGTGTGAAGATCCATACCGCCGCAGAGTCTGAATTCAAGGGCCTTGCCTATCCTGATATGTGCAGGATTTTCGCACATAAGCCTGCTGTATCCCATATCTCTCAGGAAGCGCAGCTTATCTGCAAGGCTTTTTTCATCGGGAACGAATCTTGGAGCAGATATTATAAATCTGCTGTCCGGCTGGAGTTTTTCAGCCAGTTCTATGGGGATAATGCAGGTTTCATCATCACGCATATCAAGTGCGTCAAGCTGCTTTGCGGTATTAACCCTGAATCTCAGTGCAGGAGCAGCAGGCAGATGAAATTTCTTTTCCGCAGAATAAGTATGCTCGTTTACCGTATATACAGGAGTGTTCGCTGCTATGCGCAGTTTGTCGAGTTTCTGGGTAAGCTCACGTCTGAGCGCATTGAGTGCAGACGCCGGGAGAGTGCTCACACCATCGCAGGTACAGCTTAGCTCTCTGAGGAAGTATACGGTATCACCAAGCTTTGAGAGCTGCCGCACGAGAAATTCTTTGTCAGCAGGCTTTTTTATTGCAGGTACAGGGATATCTCCGCAGACTGTGACAGTATTCATACTGTCGTCTGTACCAGTAATAGTTATAGGTGCATTGCTTGTAAGCTTCACATCTATATCGAGTGATACCGGATGGCTCTGTTTGCGATAAAGCTCCTGAAGCTCCGGCAAAACATTCTTTGCTGCAGTGACATCTTCCTTTTGACGCATGCCGAAAATATCTTTACGCAAGCCTGTATAATATCCGTCGGTAAAGCCGCTTCGTGAGAACACCGACCTTAACGTTTCCATATCGGGCTTCAAGCCGTCACGAGCCTGTCGGAGAGCAGTAACGGCAGCCGCCACATATTCCGGACGTTTCATGCGGCCCTCTATTTTGAGGGAAGAGACGCCGTCTGCAATGAGCTTGTCCATGTGCGGCACAAGTGACAGGTCTTTGAGTGATAATGCACAGTTATTCTTATTTCCGCAGGCTGAAAAGGGAAGCCGGCAGGCCTGAGCACATCTGCCTCTGTTTGCACTTCTCGATCCGATGAGCGCAGACATATAGCACTGTCCGGAGACGCTCATGCAGAGTGCACCGTGTACGAACTGTTCTATTTCAATACCGAGATTCAGCAAGGACTTTATCTCCTCACGGGACATTTCACGTGCAGCCACCACACGGCAGAAGCCGTGTTTTTTAGCCCAGATTGCTCCCTCAGCAGTATGTATAGTCATCTGAGTAGAGCCGTGGAGCGGCATATCGGGGACAGTCTTCCTTATGATATGAGCAGCGCCAACGTCCTGCACGATGCAGGCATCTACTCCAGCTCTTGCAGCTAAGGCGATAAATTCACCGAATCCCTGCAGTTCACTGTCGAGGATAAGCGTATTCACCGCAAGATAAAGCTTGCTGCCATAGAGATGACAAAGCTCAGCTGCCTGTTTTATCTCATTTAAGCTGAAGTTGGCGGCGCTCTGTCTTGCGGAGTATGTCTTTCCGCCTATGTAAACAGCGTCGGCACCGCACCTGAGAGCTGCCGTGAGAGATTCAAAGCTTCCGGCAGGTGCAAGTATTTCAGGAAAAGCCATTATCAGACTATACCTGCCTTGTTATTGACTTCTCGTTCAAGGCTTGAAAGACGTTCTCTCAGCAGCTGATTTTCAGCGATAACAGCGTCACGCTCCAGACGTGTTTTGCCAGCCTCGTCGACATAAGCCTTAGACTGGGCACGGAGCTGTTCGAGCTGTTGATTTACTGCGTTGAGGTCGTCCATGGTTGTAAGAGCTACCATAATTGCAGCAGTAAACTGAGTTGCACTTGTTGAGGAAGCGGTGATATCGAGTATCTTTGCTTCCAGACTTCTTGCAAGGCTGTTTACATAGGACGCAGGCTGAGAAGTTTGCAGTGTAAAGTCCTTGCCGCAGATGCTTATTTTAACCTTATTTGTCATAACCGTCGTTCCTTTCAAGTAATGCGGCAAAATGCCGGCTATTTACATTATAATATATTTTTCGGCAAATGAAAAGGCTTTTTTCTGAATTTTCAGAATTTATCAGCGGAGTTTTTTTCCATTTCCTGAAGTTTTTCGAGTATCATTTTATTGACCTTGTTCACATCGCCGCAGCCGAGAGTGATAACGAGGTCACC
>CALXBL010000004.1 GCA_944386525.1 uncultured Ruminococcus sp.
AAACAGCCACTTTCAACAGTGACTGCTTGTTTGTAAATTCCTTTTTAACTTATTTCCCCAATTATTGACAGAGAACCCAAAAAAAATCAGGCATACAACAAATAGCTGTATGCCCATTCAAATCATCAGTCAATACTATAGAAAATATAGTAAGCTGTCTGGCCTGCATACTGTACTGCGAAGCCTTCTTCCACCGGTACGCCCTGAAGTTCGTACAGCAGGATAGTGTATATGCCTTCGGCATTTTCTCCCGTTGCAACACCTGAACCCAGATGCTTCCCGGATAGCTGGCTGTAGTCCGCTACAACATAATCAGTAGCATAGCTTCTTCCTGCCCATGTTACCAGGTTAAAGTCATAAAGATCACCATAAAGACTTGGATTTGTGGTAACTTCTGTAGTGGTTGTGACAGTTTCAGCAGAGGTCTCTGTCGTAACTACCATCTCAGCTGTAGTTGTCGTCATGATCTCTTCAGCCGTAGTCGTCAGCTCTGCCGCAGCATCTGTTGTAAGTGAGGAATGAACAACAGGCGCCGTTGTAGGAGGAACGGCTGTGCTGACAACTATTTCTGTCTCATCCGCAGCTTCTGTAACTGCAGTTGTATCGCCGGTCAACAGCGATGTTGTATAGGTTGTGTTCTGCATTTCAGCTGCTATAGTAGTTATCTTCGGCTGTTCGGTCGTCTGAGCAGTCTGCGTTTCAAGCATCTGCTGACGTGAGCCGCCGTTCTTTACAATAGCAGGATCGGTTAGCGCAATAGTAAATACCATTGCACACGCCATAGCTGCCGTGCAGAATCCTATAGGTGTTTTTAACCGTATATACCACGGTGCTTTTTGCGGCTCAGCAGAGACTTCCTGTTTCAGTTCTTCGGACTTTGCCATAATATTGCGCAGCATACGCTCCTTAGCTGTGCTGTCCGGAGTAATGCTGTCATACGCTTTTTTTATCTTATCATTCATCATCTGCTTCACCCCCCAATTTCTTTTCGAGTATAGCCCTGCCTCTTTTCAGAAGTGAGCGTACTGTAGATTCCTTCTTGGAAAGAGCTTTTGCTATTTCGGCGGTAGAATACTCCTCATAATAGTAGAGATATATCACCGTCTTATACTTATCCGGAAGTCCCAGAACCGCTTCAAGCACCGGGCTGCTTTCACCTTTATGGTCCTCGCTCGCTCCTAACTCATCGGCATCTTCTACTTCCTTACGTTTCTGCCATGTCCAACTCTTGAGGTGATTCTTACATATATTGGAGGCTGTTACTATCAACCATGCTCTCTCATGTGATTTGCTCTCAAAAACCTGACTGTCTCCGCACTGCAGGAGCTTCAAAAAAGTCTCCTGCACTGCGTCTTCAGCATCCGCATAGTTTTTCATAAATCCATAGCATACCCTATAAACAGCGTCTACGTGCTGCTGGTACACTCTCTGAAAGCCGTTTTCAATCGGCGCTCCATTATGCAGCACACAGATTCCTCCTTCGCCTGCAATACAGTTCACTCAGATCAATATACATTATAAGTGTACTATATCTGCCTTGCGATTTTTTGGATGTACTGTAAATAAAGTATTTTTTGTATATGTATCATCCGTCACATATCACCTCTCATGCTAAGGAAGCACCGACATACCGGCATTTCCTTAACAGTATGTTTTCAAGAGGCATATAATATCAGTGCCTCACGGCACACTTCCCTTCTTGTACCCACCTATTTCTGCAACACGACCTTTTTCTGCTGCTCCGGCACGGCGTCCCGTACCGCCCTTTCTGAGCTTTGCAGTGTGCCTTGCGCCAGCCATTCTATGCGGCTGTCCCTTTCTGCGCTCCGCAACACAAATCCTGCGACAGAGAACCGGCTTGTACTTAAAACACCAGGCATACGCCTAGCCTAAAAGTCCCTTCATTCTATACACAATCGAGCACCCCAAAATGTTGCACTTTTTGGAAAAATTTTTCAATTCGTACAGATGCACAATAAATCGGTACTTTTAATCTCTAAAGACAGCGCTTTGCACATAAAATGAAATATATCAGATTTTACTATTATCTCTCAAATATTTTTCAAAAAGGGATTTTATTCTGAGCAGATTTATGGTATAATATTATTTAAACTACTATTATTAAGTAAAGGATGTATCAAATGAATAAGTACAAACAGCTTGCTTCAAACACGATAGTTTTTGCTATCGGTTCGTTTGGATCAAAGATCCTGCTGCTTTTCCTTACAAAACTGTATACAGCAAACATCAATCCTGCCGACAACAGTACCAAGGAACTGCTGGAGATCACTGCTCACTTCCTCATACCTCTCGTCACTTTCTCAATGGCGGAGGCTATCATACGTTTTGGCGTTGACAAAAGATATAACAATGTCAAAGTCTACACTTCCGCCCTGTCGGTAACGCTCTTTGGCATGATGGCACTGCTGGCAGTTTCACCTATGCTTTCTGTTCTGCCTTTTATGAACGGATACACATGGCTGCTGATAGTCTACATCTGTGCCTCGTCGCTCAGGTCAATCAATTCGCAGTTCGTTAGAGCAAGAGGTCTTGTAAAGCTTTTCGCCTTCGACGGCATTCTTGCAACGCTCACTCTTTTCATATTTAACATCCTCTTCATTGCTGTTATGGATATGGGAGTTTACGGTTTCTTGCTGTCGGTGATCTGCTCCGACCTGCTTTCGGCAATTTTCCTATGGACAGTTGCAGGACTCAGAAAATTCGTAAACTTCAGCGCTCTCGACGAAAAGCTCACTAAAAAAATGCTGGCATTCGCCATACCGCTTATCCCATCAACGCTGCTATGGACTATCACCGGCTTCTCTGATAGAATATTTATAAGATATATGCCTGGTCCCGAGGGACTTGTCGGCGAAAGTGCTGCCGGTATATATGGTATAGCCAATAAGATACCCAATCTTGTCTCCACCTTCTCCACTATTTTTTTCCAGGCATGGAATATGTCCGCCATAATGGAAAACGACTCCAAAGACAAGGGTAAATTCTATCAGCGGATATTCGAAGCCTACACCTCGTTTCTCTTTATCGCCGGAACTGCTATGATCGTCTTTGTAAAGCCTCTTTCTGCCATACTGATCGACACAAACACATATCCTGAATACGGCGACGCCTATCTATATACACCTGTGCTGATAGTTGCAGTCATCATGATGTGTCTGAACCAATTCTTCAGCAGCGTCTACACTGCCACAAACCACACCTCTCACTCATTCTGGACAAGCTTAGTTGCAGCAGTCACCAACCTCATACTGAACGTAGTACTTGTCTGGATGTTTGGCATAACAGGTGCATCCATCGCCACATTCGCAGGCTACTTCGCAAGCTACATCATCCGCCAGAAGGACGCACGAAGATATATCTACTTCCCCATAAATCAGGGCAAATTCTTTATCAACTTAGTTGTAATGTTTGTACTGGGATTTGTCGTTACCCACGATATCAACGGGCAAATATTCATTCTGGCAGCAGGTATGATATTTATGCTCCTGTTCAACTTCAACGCAATTCTTGCAACCCTAAAACAGCTCAGAAGGAGATAACATCTCACCTGAATACAAACCAAAAAGGAGGAATCTCTATGTCAACACCACATAACAACGCAAACAAAGGTGACATCGCCAAGACAGTCCTCATGCCGGGTGACCCGCTCCGTGCGAAATTCATCGCCGAGACCTATCTCGAAAACCCGATCTGCTACAACACTGTCCGCAATATGCTGGGCTACACCGGACTATATAAAGGTGTGCCCATATCTGTTCAGGGAAGCGGCATGGGTATGCCCTCTATCGGGATATACTCATACGAGCTTTTCCATGAATACGACGTGGACAGGATAATCCGTGTGGGAACTGCCGGCGGTGTGGCTGATTCCGTAAACCTACGTGATGTAGTGATCGCTCAGGCTGCCTGCACAAACTCCGCCTACGCCAATCAGTATAACCTGCCCGGAACATACGCTCCCATCGGCGACTTTGAAATGATCGAAGCTGCCGTAAATGCTGCCCGCAAGCTCGGTATAAAAGCTAAAGTAGGCAATATCCTCTCCTCGGATATCTTCTACTATCCAAAGGAAAGCGATCTGCCCAAATGGGCTGAGATGGGTGTGCTCGCTACAGAAATGGAGGCTGCCGCTCTATATATGAACGCTGCCGCAGCTGACAAAAAGGCTCTGTGCATTGCCACTATTTCCGACTGTCCTCTTAAAAATGAGTTCACCTCCGCTGAGGAGCGTCAGCTCACATTCATACAGATGATGGAAATTGCACTTGAAACAGCATACTTTTTTGAAAAAAATTGTATGTGATTTAAGATTCTTTTAAGCCTGGAGGCATATAATATAATCAAGGATTAAGTAATCCTCACAAATCCCCTAAATTTTATTTGCAAGGCTGCCACGAACCGATTGTCCCGAAAGGATGAAGTCCCTCTTGTACGAGGGACGCAACGAGACGTGATGCCGAATATTTTTATTTTCCGCCTGCACTTCTGATGCAGGCTTTTTTCTTTTCAGTGCAGGTTTATGGTAAACAAAAAACGCTGCACCAAACGGTACAGCGTTCTTATTGCAAAATTTAAAATCAGTTGATAATAGTAGGATTGCCTTCTGCGTCCTTGTCAAACAGGTGGATCTTGTTCGGGTCGAGAGCAACCTTTATAGTATCCTGAGGCTTAGCTGTAGATCTTGGATCAACACGAGCTGTCAGCGGGATACCAGCGCAATTCAGGTACAGGAAAGTTTCAGCACCCATCATTTCTGTGATTTCTACGTCAGCATCAACGATACCTGTTGTAGCTGTGGACAGGAACATTTCATCATCATGTATAGCCTCAGGACGGATACCCATGATAACTTCCTTGTCTACGTACTTAGCCAGGTCGCTTGTAATCTTAGCAGCAGGAATCTCGATCTGATACTTGATAGCCTTGCTTGTCTTTGTAGCTTCTGCGCCGAATTCTACATAGTAGTTAGTGCCCTTCTTCAGAACAGCGTCAATAAAGTTCATCTGAGGAGAACCAAGGAAGCCTGCAACAAACTTATTGCCTGGCTTCTCGTACAGAGCCTGAGGAGTATCTATCTGCTGAATGATACCATCCTTCATAACTACGATACGGTCACCCATTGTCATAGCCTCTGTCTGGTCATGTGTTACGTAGATGAATGTTGTACCCAGCTTCTGGTGGAGCTTAGAGATCTCAGTTCTCATCTGTGCACGGAGCTTAGCATCCAGGTTGGACAGCGGCTCGTCGAGCAAGAATACCTGAGGATTACGTACGATAGCACGGCCAAGAGCAACTCTCTGTCTCTGACCACCGGACATAGCCTTAGGCTTACGATCAAGCAGGTGACTCAGGTCGAGGATCTTTGCAGCCTCTTCAACCTTACGAGCGATCTCGTCCTTAGGAACCTTACGGAGCTTCAGACCAAATGCCATATTGTCAAATACTGTCATATGAGGATACAGAGCGTAGTTCTGGAACACCATTGCGATATCTCTGTCCTTAGGAGCAATGTCGTTGACCAGACGGTCGCCGATGTACAGCTCACCTTCGGAGATTTCTTCCAGACCAGCGATCATTCTCAGTGTGGTAGACTTACCGCAGCCAGAAGGTCCTACCAGAACGATAAATTCCTTGTCCTGGATCTCGATGTTTACATCCTTTACAGCAACTACGTTGCCAGGATACTTCTTATAGATGTGTCTCAGTGATAAACTTGCCATTGAGCAGTTCCTCCTAAACATATTTTATATCATTCACCAGCAGCGTAAATGCCGGCTTCCGTATAATACTATAATACCAGAAACATAATAATTTTGCAAGTCGTTAATTGCACAAACTTTTTTACATCTATTCATTGATTATGACGAACATTTCATAAGTCTTTGGAGATGTGACGAAAATTTATCCTCAGAATTCAACAGTTTCAATAAATCTTTGTCTAATAGAACAGCCGTCTCTCCCTCTGGTAAATCCTGGGATAAATACAAACCACCCATACCCACACGCCGCAGCTTTTCGACATGATTTCCTACTGCAGCAAGCATACGCTTTACCTGGTGATATTTACCCTCGTGTATGCATATGAGTATCGATAGCCGACTGCGGTCAAAAGCCTCTGCCTGTGCGCCCTGACAGACTGTTCCATCCTTCAGAACAACTCCCTCTGCAAGCTTTGCCTTCATTTCCGCTGTAAAGGGTCTTGCAAGAGATGCGACATAATATTTTGGCACGTGTTTTCTGGGAGACGTCAGCCTGTGGAGAAGATCACCGTCGTTTGTAAGCAAAAGCAGCCCTGTTGTATCCTTGTCAAGCCTGCCCACCGGCGACAGATTTTGTCCCTTGTACTCCTCGGGCAGCAGATCTATTACTGTTTTCTCAACCTTGTCCTCTGTTGCGCTTACAACTCCTGCCGGCTTGTTCATTATAAGCGTAAGCGTCCGGGACGTCCGCACTGACTTACCTGAAACCTTTATCTCATCAGCATCATCAACGCTTGTATCCGCCTTTTTAACAACGTTTCCGTTTACTGTTATTTTGCCGGAGAAAACAAGCCTCTTTATCTGACTTCTTGAATACTGCGTTCGCTCCGACAAGTATTTATCAAGCCGCATGAGCTTCTCCTTTCCACTGGTATCAGCCAGGCTTTGTCTGCATATGATTTAACATAATCTCTAAGGAGGAATATGCCGCCATGAAAAAATCAGGATCTATATTTATCCTTGTCCTAGGCTGTGCCGGTTTTATTCTTGGGTTATGGGGTCTCATTTCCTACACCGGAAAACAAGAGGAATATACGCAGATACTCCTTACCAGTGATGAGTCCCGACGCCAGTGCCTTGCAGAATTTGGTCAGACAGCAACAGATGTGCCGCCTGTAGCTCAGGAGATCAGACTTCCCGAAGACGACACATCATCTCAGGCTTATGATACATATTGTCAGCTCCAGAAGGAACAGTCTCTGCCTTTGCACGAATACGCCGGACAGAATGCCGTTATATGGACATACACCCTGGAAAACTGCAAAACTCATCGGGCTGAGCTTATATGCTCACCTGAAGGGCTGCTCCTTGGAGCAATGTGCTACGACTGTACAAAACCGTACTATATGTATCCTCTTATTACTTGATAAGTCTCGGCAGACATCCAATGCCGATAAGCTCCTTTGCCTTTCCTTGACCAGCATTTACCATGCCATAAACCATAAGACCGATCTCAACTACAAATATCGCAAGACTTACCAGTCCGGTAACGATTGCACCGATAAACGGTATCCAGCCAATAACCACCTCCAGCACCGCTGACGCTATAGTAAGCGCCACGCCGAACAGCAGAAACAAAAGTCCCTGATTGGCATGAAATCTTCCGAAAGGTGAATTTCCTGCCACAAGCGGTATCCAGAACAGGAGCGGAATGTAGGCAAGCACGCTTACCACCTTGTTATCCGCTATATCCTGTGTGCCATACTCGTTGGTATAGTCAGCTCCCATAAAGTTGTAATTCATGTTAAAATCTCCTTTTCGTTATTTATCCGGAAGATTATTTATCTTCCTTTTTATGATCACTACCCAATTCGCTGACCGCATTGATAAAGCCCTCTACATCTGAAAAGTCCTGGTATACAGAAGCAAAGCGCACATATGCAACAGGATCGATCTCCTTGAGCTGCTCCATAACAAAATTGCCTATCTCTGTTGTGGTCACGCTGGTACGCATTTCATTGGCGTACCGTTCCTCAACAGCATCTACTATTCCCTGTACCTGAACTGCAGTTACAGGACGTTTTTTTATAGCATTAAATATGCCCTCCATAAGCTTATTCCTATCAAAGGGCTGAACGCTGCCGTCTTTTTTCTCAACGGTTAGCATAGGCAGTTCAACAGCCTCGTAGGTTGTGAATCTTTTCTGACAGTTATCACAAACTCTCCTGCGTCTTATTTTATTTTCAGACGGACGTGAATCCAGAACTCTTGTATCCTTTTCTCCGCAAAAGGGGCATCTCATAAGCTTTTCTTCTCCTGTTCATAAACACTCTGGATCATATGCTCCAGAACCTGATAATTCTGTATCAGATCTGCGGTACTGCTAAACGCACTGCGATAAAGTTCCAGCATTACACTGCAATCAGGACTTATTTCCGACAGCCGGCTTAAAAACCGCTTTATCTGAAAGCTGCCACTACCCACTTTAAGGCAATCGCCATACGATCCGTGATCGCTTATATGGACGTGTATCACCGACTCTCCAAGCGTTTCAAGCATTGCCTCGGGACTTTCTCCTGAGCGGACAGACTGCTTAACGTCAAGTACGAATTTCGCCTCAGTTCCCAGTGCCTTTTTAAGCTCCGCCAGAAAGGCAGCAGAGCCGCTTGCACATCGTGAAACGTTCTCCTGAGCAACTGTAACTCCAAATTCCTTAGCCGTTTCTGCTATCTGGCAGAATCGCTCCGCATAAAGGGGCACATTCCCCGACGACTTTCCTCCGTGAAGAACAAATATCTCCGCACCCAAAGCCTCCATGGCAGCGAAGTAGTGCTTGTAATAGTCAAGCATATCGTGCATCCTTCTCTTGTACGGCGAAAAGAACATAAGCGTCTCCATCTCGCAGGTAAACGGATGAAGTGAGCGGCATTTCATATCAAACCGTTTTAGCAGATCCCCCATACTCATGATAAAGCTGCGGCGCAGCTCAGAGTGCGTATTTATAAATATCTCAGTCTGCTGCACTCCGCCCAGCGCCAGCTCATAGAGCGACTCCTCCACGGGCAATGGATACAGACAGGCTGTTGATACACCTGCTGTCAGCATAGCGGGCAGCCTCCTTCCAATACACTTATTATACCATATACAATCGACTTTGGCAAGTACATTTTCCCAACAAAAAAAGAACTGCCGCACAAGCAGCAGTTCCTGTCATTATTAAGCTATCAAACCTTTGCAGCCTTCTTTTTCTTTGTATAGCGGACAATGCCGTTACCCATCTTCTTCTGCCAAAGTACCCAGATAGTAGGAACGAAGCAAATAGAATTAAATGTACCTACCACAATACCAATAGCCATAGGAATAGAGAAGCTGAGAATTGAGTTTACATCCATAACAGCTGCTACTATTGATACAACGATCATTGCAACTACTGTTGTGATAGATGTTCTTATTGTGCGGCGCAGTGACTGGGAGTTGCTTATATTCACAAGCTCCTCTATCGTCATGCCATTGCACTTTTCCTGGTTCTCACGGATTCTGTCGTAGATAACAATAGTGTCGTTTACTGCATATCCCAATAGAGTGAGGATAACTGCCATAAAGTTGGAGTCTATCTCAAAACCGCACAGCACAACTCCGCCATAGGTGATTATCAGCGTAACAAGGAGTCCTGCCACTGCGCACACGCCTGAGGACCAGCCGCTGATAAGACGGAAACGGAATGCTATAAACAGAATAAGCACAATAGCTGCAAATACTGCCGCTACAATACACTTCGCAAAGAAATTGCTGCCGGAACGTGCGTCAACGTCGTTGGAGTCGAGAACCTTAAGATCAGCCTCGGGATACATTCCCTGAATAGTATCTGTTACCTCAGCCTGAAGGTCGGCTGTAAGACCCTCTGTTGAAGTGAAAGACACTGTCATTGTGTTTGAATTGTCGCTGAGAGACTCTCCTATCTGAGCCTGTACGCCCGAGCCTATAAGTTCCTCAAGCTCACTTTCAACGTCTGACTCAGATATATCGCCCTGATAACTGTAGGTGATGATAGTACCGCCCTTGAATTCCAATGCTACATCCACTCCTGTAAATGTTGACAGGATGGACAGTACTACAAGTGATATTACAATTATGAGTATAAGCTTGGTCTTGCCGCAGAAGTCACGTACCTTTACGTCGAATCTTTCATTCAGGTTTTCATAATTACTTGACATTGATTCCACCTCCGTAAAGACTCTTCTTCTGGAAGCACTTGAATCTTGCCAGTGACAGCGTCATAAGCCTTGACGCAAGTACGCCCATGATAAAGTTCATGATAAGACCGGTCATCAATGTGAAACCGAATGAGTAAATAACTCCCTCAGTCGTTGCACCAAACCAGCGGAACAGCGGACTGAGAAGCTGTGCACACCAGCTGTCGGATACGCCGAATGCGCCCATGAGCACGATAGCTACAATAATACCAGTCAGATTGCCATCGAAAATTGCAGTAAACGCTCTGCTGTAACCAGATGTAAGCGCTGCGTCCAGTCTCTTGCCGGCACGAAGCTCCTCACGGATACGCTCACCGGTTATGATATTTGCATCAACGCCCATACCGATAGACAGGATAATACCTGCTATACCGGGGATAGTGAGCGTTGCGCTATCCATAAAGCCGAACCAGCCGGATACTGCTGCCAGCATACCTGCAACCTGTCCGATAAGACAGATAGATGCAACTACTCCCTGGAGTCGATAGAGAACGATCATAAACACAATGATAAAGAGCAGTACAATTGCACCTGCAATCACCATTGCCTCAAGTGCACCCTGACCCATGGTGGGAGAGATAGTCTTAAAGCTTGATGTCTGGAGCGAAAAAGGCAGTGCGCCGGAGTTAATCTTGTCGGCAAGCTCCTTTGCCTCGTCGTATGTAAAGTCGCCCTCAATAGTACATTCACCGTTGGAAATAACGGTATTTACTGTAGGTGCAGAGATCATTGTGTTATCCATCCAGATGGAGATAACTCCGTTTTCTGCATACAGCTCAGATGTTGCCTCATAGAACGCATCTGTACCGTCCTCTGTCAGCTTAAGTGTCACCATATATTTTGCAGCACCAGTAGTTTCATCCTGTGTTGCGCCTACGCCGGCTTCTGCCACCTGTGAGCCGGTGAGTACTATATCACCTGCCGGAACAGTTTCGCCGTTTTCATCGTATGTTACGTCGGAACCATAGCGGAATGAAAGCTCTGCCATTTCGCCAAGCTCCTTTACCGCTGCCTCAGGATCGAAATCCTTCTCACCCGCCTGCCACGGGAAACGGACGATTATACGGTCGCTGTTGTAGTCAACGTATGTTTCGCTGTCGTTGATGTTCTGGGTGATGAGACGGTACTTGATTGTTTCAAGTGCTGCGTCCATCTGTTCTTCAGTTGCATCTACGCCGTCTGCTGGCTCGAATGTAACGTCAACACCGCCCTGGATGTCGATACCAAGTCGAATGTCTTCAACACCGTGTACGTATGTTGTCACTATGTCGCCATACTGACTGTGTACGCCTGTTACAGTGGTTACAGTAAAGAGTGCGATAACGGCAAGCACAATGAAGAAAACGGATCTTTTCATTTTGTTCACGATTTTGCCTCCTGTTGTGAAGATTTGAAACTGCCGCCCAGTTGTCCGGCGGCAGATCCTCTTTAGTTTGTCGATCATTAGCCTTCGACAGTTATCTATTATTATATAACAACTTTCCCGATTAGTCAATAGGGTTTAAAAATATTGTATAAAACATCTGATTATACCTGCTGCTTTTCAGCGATATGCACTATCCTCTCCTTAACATTATATCCTCTAAGCATAAAACATACACACGGAAAAATTTCATAGAAACCATTGAAATAAAATTTGAGATGTGATATAATAATAGTTATAATAGTTAAAATATGTAATTTTTAGCGGCAGTTCCCGCTTGATTTAAGGTGGTGTTTTTTATGGTAAATTTCGGTAACAGCTGGGATAAGGTACTTATGGGCGAGTTCGACAAGCCCTACTACAAACAGCTAAGACAATTCCTTATAAACGAATACAAAACCCGCACTATCTACCCCAATATGTACGACATATTCAACGCAATGAAACTCACTCCCTACGAAAAAGTGCGTGCCGTCATGATCGGTCAGGATCCATACCACGGCGAGGGACAGGCTCATGGACTTTGCTTCTCCGTGAAAAAAGGAGTTAATCCGCCTCCCTCTCTGGTGAATATTTTCAAGGAGATAAAGGACGATACCGGTATTGATAACCTCGGGAAGCACGGCGAGCTAACTAAATGGGCTGAATCAGGTGTACTGCTCCTTAATGCGGTGCTCACCGTTCAGGCTGGCAACGCTGGCTCACACAGAGGCAAGGGCTGGGAAACGCTTACTGATACCATAATCTCAAAGCTTAACGAACGGTGTGAGCCTATTGTTTTCTTGCTCTGGGGCTCGTATGCAAAGTCGAAACAGCCGCTTATCACCGCCCCTCAGCACCTTATACTTACTGCCGCACATCCAAGTCCGCTTTCTGCATATAACGGATTCTTCGGATGCAGGCACTTCTCAAAAACCAACGACTTCCTAATACAAAAAAATCTCCCTCCTATCGACTGGAGTATAGATAACTAAAAAGAAAGGCGATAAACAGATGAAAGCAGCAGAACTTTTCCACAAAAAGACAGTATATTCATTCGAGGTGTTTCCTCCAAAGAAGGACAGTCCTATCGAATCCATATACAGCACGCTTGACCAGATAGAGGAGCTGCGCCCCGACTTCGTGAGCGTCACCCTCGGCGCAGGCGGCAGCGGCAACGGCGAAAACACCATCGCTGTTGCAAAGAGACTCAAAGATCAGCATGGCATCACGCCTATGGTGCATCTGCCATGTATTCACCACACAAAGGCGCAGATTGATTCTCTCCTCGATACCTTCCGTGAAAACGGCATCGAAAATATCCTTGCTCTCCGTGGAGATATAGTTCCCGGAATGAAGAGGGCGGAGGACTTCGCCCATGCAAGCGACCTTATTGCATATATAAGCTCAAAGGGCGGATTCGATATTGCAGCTGCCTGCTATCCGGAAAGTCACACTGAAGCGCCTAATCTCGATACCGACATTGAATTCCTGAAGCTCAAACAGGAGGCAGGCGCTACTCACCTGATGTCACAGCTATTCTTTGACAACGAGGCTTTCTACAACTTCCGCTGGCGTGCGGAAAGAGCCGGTGTGACCATCCCGATAGAAGCCGGTATAATGCCGGTAACCAACCGCAAGCAGATAGAACGTATGGTCTCAATGTGCGGCGCAAGTCTGCCGAGAAAGTTTACCCGTATTATCCAGAAGTATGAGCACAACCCCGAGGCTCTCCGTGACGCCGGCATCGCATACGCCATAGACCAGATAGTTGACCTGCTCGCTGAGGGAGTCGACGGAATACATCTATACATCATGAACAATCCTTATGTTGCACGAAAAATAACTGAGGCTGTTGTCGGCATTATCAGGATCGGTGACAAATAATGAAGCTAAACAGCATAGATCGTGCCGAGGCTCTCAGATATATGGGCTATATGGGTATAACTCCCGACAGCTCCATGCAAAGCCGCATTGATCTCCTTGAACAGGAACTTATAAAAACTGCTGTCCCCAGATTCGTTTGGTGCGTTGAGGAGATAACCAGAGATGACGGCGTCCTGTCGGCAGGAGGCGTTCCTCTTGCAGGCAAAGCTATCGCTGAACATCTGGATGGATGCAGCCATGCTGTATTTATGGCAGCTACGCTGTCGGCTCAGACGGATATACTCATTTCCAGAGCCGGAAAAAGAGATATCGCCGACGGTCTTATTCTGGACGCCCTCGGAAGCGCAGGCATTGAACAGATATGCAATCGTGTAGAGGAGCTTATAAAAGAGGAGCTTACCGACAAATTCCTGACATGGCGTTTCAGTCCCGGATATGGGGACTTTCCTCTTGATACGCAGACAAGCCTTGGCTCAAGGCTCAACATTTCCCGTCGTGCAGGTATAACTATTACCGATACCTATCTTATGATCCCAAGTAAATCAGTAACTGCTGTTATGGGCATTTCGGACAAGCCTCTTCCAAAAAGGCAGTCCGGCTGCCTCTATTGCAGCATGAAGGATAAATGCAATTTCAGAAGAAACGGAGTGCGGTGTACAGATGCTTAAAAAGCTGCTTAATGAGAAAAATTATATCCGCCTGGACGGCGGCATGGGAACTATGCTTCAGAAAAACGGTATGCCTGCCGGCGCTGTTCCGGAACTTTATAATATAACTGAACCGGAACGTATCATGGCGGTGCACCGGGAATATGCCCGTGCCGGCGCAGACATCATATACGCAAATACTTTCGGAGCAAACCGTATAAAAATGAAGAATACCGGCTACAATGTATCTGAGCTTATCGAAGCTGGTATTGCCAACGCCAAAAAAGCTGCTGAGGGCACATCGGCTCTGGTAGCCCTTGACATAGGCCCTATAGGTCAGCTATTGGAACCGCTGGGTACACTCTCCTTTGAGGAGGCTTACGACATATTCCGTGAAGAGATAATCGCCGGAAAGCACGCTGACGTTATAGTCATAGAAACTATGACAGACCTCTATGAGACAAAGGCTGCACTGCTGGCTGCCAAGGAAAACTCGCAAAAGCCGGTCCTTGTCACCATGACCTTCGAGGAGCGGGGCAGGACGTTTACCGGTTGCAGCGCCTCGGCTATGGCTATGACATTAGAGGGGCTGGGTGCTGACGCTATTGGTATAAACTGCTCTCTCGGCCCGAGGGAACTCTATCCTGTGGCTGAGGAAATTTGCAGATGGACCAATCTCCCCGTTATCGTCAAGCCGAATGCAGGTCTGCCGGACCCGGTAACCGGTGAATTTTCAGTAGAGCCGGAAGATTTCGCCGACGCTCTGGCTGCTATGGCTGAGCTGGGCGTACGTATTTTTGGCGGCTGCTGCGGTACTACTCCCGATCATCTGAAAGCTGCCTACCGCAGACTCGACAGCATGAATCTCCAGTCTGTACCCAAAAAGAACATTCCTGCTGCCGTATGCTCGGCAAATACCACTGTTACCATAACAGAGCCACGCATGATAGGTGAACGCATAAATCCCACAGGAAAAAAACGCTTCCAGCAGGCTCTCAAAGAAAACGACATTTCCTATATTCTATCTCAGGCTGCTGAACAAACCGACGCCGGCGCTGATATCCTTGATGTAAACGTCGGTATGCCAGGCATAGACGAAAAGGAAATGATGGTGCGTACTGTCAAGGCTATCCAGTCGGTAACAGACGTTCCGCTGCAGCTCGACTCCACTAAACCGGAGGTTCTGGAGGCTGCTCTCCGTGTGTATAACGGCAAGGCTGTTGTCAACTCTGTAAACGGTGAAATTGCATCTCTCGAAACTATACTTCCATTATGTAAAAAGTATGGTGCGGCAGTTGTGGGACTTACCCTCGACGAAAACGGCATTCCTCAGAAGGCTGACGACAGATTCGCCATTGCTGAAAAAATACTCGCAAAGGCTCGTGAATACGGCATTCCAGACAGAGATGTATATATTGACTGCCTGACTATGACTGTATCCGCCGAACAGACAGGCGCAGCGGAAACTCTTAACGCCCTCAGACGTGTAAAGACTGAGCTTGGACTTAAAACAGTACTGGGCGTTTCAAATATTTCGTTTGGCCTTCCCAACCGTGAGGCTGTAAACAGAACCTTCCTAACCATGGCTCTCCAGAATGGTCTCGACCTGCCCATACTCAACCCGAATATCACAACTATGGCTGAGGCTGTGAGAGCTTTCAAGGTACTCACCTGCGCCGATGAAAATTCAGTCTCATTTATTAAATGGTATGGCTCTGTCCAGCCGGTTAAGACTCCTGCTCCTGTAAGCAGCAGCAATAATATGGACCTGGGTTACGCCCTTGAACACGGTCTGTCGGAGGAATGCGCTAAGATAACTGCCTCTCTCCTCGAAAACCACGACCCGATGGAGATAGTAAACGATATGCTCATACCAGCACTCGATAAGGCTGGTGTCCTCTTTGAACAGGGCAAGATATTCCTGCCGCAGCTTATCCTGACAGCCGGCTCGGCTCAGGCGGCTTTCGCTGTTATAAAGGATAAAATGGCTCAGTCGCAGGACGCTCCCCAGTCCAAGGGCAAGATAGTACTTGCAACAGTAAAGGGCGATGTTCACGACATAGGCAAGAATATTGTTAAGGTATTGCTGGAAAACTACGGTTATACCGTTATCGACCTTGGAAAAGATGTTCCGCCGGAAACTGTAGTTAATGCCGCTATAGAACACAAGGTTCCTCTTGTTGGACTCTCTGCCCTTATGACTACTACTCTCGACGCTATGAAAGAGACTATTGCTCTGCTGAACAAAAAATATCCGGAGTGCAAAACCGTTGTAGGCGGTGCTGTACTAACTCCGGAATACGCTCAGCAGATAAACGCTGACTTCTATGCAAAGGACGCAAAACAGTCCGTTGATGTGGCTAAAAAGATCATTGGCTGAGAAAGGATCTTAAATGGCAAAACTTAACAACAATATAAATAAATCCCTTGCTATGACCCTTATATTCAGCGGTGCGGTGCTTATTGCTCTGGCATTCGTTCTAATGCGAATAGAGAATATCATCGGCTGGATAGGAAGTCTGCTGAGTATACTAAGACCTATTTTCATAGGAATCCTGCTTACCTTTATCCTTTATGGTCCCACTGTAAGGCTCACCCATCTGCTGGAAAAGGCTACAAAGGGACGACGTTTTCCCTGCAATGGTGTGGCTGTGCTCATATCATATGTGCTGTTTTTAGGTATACTCACAGGACTTATCTGGATAGTTGTGCCGTCATTCATCTCCAGCATACAGGAATTCACAGCTAAATTTTCCACCTATATGTACAATATCCAGAACTGGCTGAACGGTGTATTAAGCTTCATAAATGATGCCGGCGGCTTCAATATTATGGAAATGCTGAGCCTTAATATCGACGAAATTATAAAACAGATAACCAATGTGGTTTCTATGATACCAGATTATATACCCGACCTTATGGAGACTATAGGTGAGTGGGCAAGCGGCATTGCAGGTGTTCTGACTGATATAGTTTTTGGTATAGCCTTTTCGGTATATATGCTCATAGGCAGAAAGCGCCTTAAACGCCAGGCAAAACGCATTATTAAAACATTCTGCTCCCAGACTGTATACAACCGTATCGCTCACATAACAAACCTTGTTTTCGGAACATTCTCAAACTTTGTCTCCGGACAGCTTATTGAGGCTCTTATATTGGGACTGCTGTGCTTTATAGGAATGACTATACTGGATTTCCCCTATGCCGTGATGATAAGCGTTATCATAGGTGTGACTAATATCATACCTATAATCGGACCTATTATCGGTACAATACCGGGAGTTATCATATATCTGCTGGTAGACCCTTGGCGTGCTGTTTGGTTTGTGATATTCATCATTATTCTCCAGCAGATCGATTCCAACCTTATCTACCCAAGAGTTGTGGGAAGCTCAGTGGGACTGCCGGCTATATGGATACTGTTTGCAGTAACGGTTGGCGGCGGTATGTTCGGAGTCGTTGGAATGGTCGTAGGCGTACCTTTGATGTCGCTTATCTACACAATTCTCCGGGAAAAGACAGCCGCCGCAGCGGCTGAAGAAGAAGTGGAGATAGACAATCGCCCTCCTATGTTTCCAGAGGTGAACGAAAAGGCATCTGAGATAGTTGCTAAGATGAAAGGTTCTGTACAGAATGGATTCAGCAGCGTTATGGACAAGATAAACGAGCGTATTCGCAGAAAAGATTCCGAAAAAGAGCGCTCCGAAACTAAAGAGACTGAAAACAGTGAATCAAACGATATTGATCAGACTCTTGAAAAAGTTGAAAGCGGCGATGACGAAAACAAAACAGAAGACAAATAAAAGCAAATTCCAAAGGGATCTCAACCCCTTTGGAATTCTGCGTCTGTGCGTACTTTAGGTGCTTATTCTATCGAGGACTTTAAATGTCTATTTGTGATATTTGCTCCCCGTCTGTATCTGGAATCCACGATATATCTGCTCCATCAACATAACTCTTGCAAGCTGGTGCGGAAATGTCATCGGCGACATCGACAGCCGCAGATCAGCTCTCCGCTTTACCTCATCCGAAAGCCCATAGGAGCTGCCAATTATAAACGTTACCGTACTGTCGCCTAATACTCCTGCCGCTGCTATCTTTTCCGAAAGCTGCACGCTGTCAAGCAGCTTTCCCTCAATACACATAGCTATATTATATCCCTTCATCCTCTTTAATAGCTGCTGTCCTTCCTTTTCAAGGGCAGCGGCTATCTCCTTATCCGACGCCTTCTCGGGCAATGCCACCGGCTCAAGCTCCGTACACCTGAACGTGCAGTAACGTGACAGCCTCTTTTCATATTCAGCACAGGCGTCACGAAGATACTTCTCTTTCAGCCTGCCGTATGCAAGTATCTGTATTGTCATCATCAGAAGATCACCGCCCCTTTCAGGCCATTGCATCCTGCCACGTAAAGCAGATAATCAATGCCGCATTTGTAACTTGCATCAAGCCGCTCCCTCACAGAACTCTCTGCAAGATAAGGCGTATTATTCTCCTCGCTCAGATGTCCGAGTATAAGCCTTGTCGTTCCGCCGGATATGAGCTTGTCTGCCTCTCTGGCACACGCTCCGTTTGAAAGATGCCCCTCATTTCCGGAAATACGCTCTTTCAGGTAATACGGATAGCTTCCCGTTTTGAGCATTTCCGGATCGTAATTGGACTCTATGACCACAAGATCGCTGCCGTCTACAGCGCTATGTACAGTATCAGTCACAACTCCCAAATCAGTACACACTGAACAGCTCCTCTCATCGGGAGTGAATATCCTGTAGCCGCAGCTGCCATCTGCATCGTGCTCCGTGGGAAATGATCTTACCAAAAAGCCGTCTATTGTGCATTCATCGCCATCACAAAACACGCCGCCCAGCTGCTCGTCTGTAATATGCCCCTCTCTCAGGAGAGTGCTCATAGTTCGCTCCGTGCCGTATACCTTTACTCCCGTATTCTTACAAAAGACCCTAAGTCCCCTTATATGATCCGAGTGAGTGTGAGTTATGAGTATGCCGCCAAGTGAACCCTTATCTATTTCCCGTGCCTCCATGGACTTCATCAGCTGACGGCAGGAAACCCCTGCATCTATCAGCAGCGAGCTGCCGCAGGAACTTATTACATATGCATTCCCCTTGCTGCCGCTGAACAGAGAATGAAATTTTGACATTATATACCTCCATGTTTTTTAATACAGAAAAGCCGCCGCAAAACCTGCGGCGGCTGAGTTATTCATATCAACCGGAAACTGCCTCACGCATTGTTGCTACGGGAGCTGATACCTTCTGGATATCTGCGCCTACCTGACGAAGCTTTTCAACCAAGCCGCCGTATCCACGTTCAATATGGTATATATCCTCGATCTCAGTTATGCCCTTTGCAGCAAGTCCTGCAATGATAAGCGCTGCTCCTGCTCTCAGGTCACACGCCTTTACCGGTGCGCCTGTAAGCTTACCCGTGCCCTCGATAACTGCCACCTTGCCGTCTACGGAGATATCTGCACCCATTCTTCTCAGCTCGTCCACATAGCGGAATCTCTGCTCCCACACGCCTTCAGTCACGATGCTTGTTCCCTCTGCCAGCGTAAGGAGAGTTGCCATCTGAGGCTGCATATCCGTCGGGAAACCGGGGTGAGGCATCGTCTTTATATTCGTTCGCACAAGAGGACCATCCACCCAGACTCTCACGCTGTCGTCAAACTCCTCTACATTCACGCCTATCTTACGAAGCTTTGAGGTTATTGGCTCAAGATGCTTTGGAATAACATTCTTTATAAGCACATCTCCGCCTGTAGCTGCTGCTGCGACCATATATGTGCCCGCCTCGATCTGATCGGGAACAACGGAATATGTTGTTCCGTGGAGATGCTTTACGCCTCGTACCTTGATAACATCGGTACCTGCGCCCATAATATCAGCACCCATGGAGTTCAGGAAGTTCGCCAAATCTACGATATGAGGCTCTTTAGCGGCATTCTCAATTACAGTAAGTCCCTCTGCTCTTACAGACGCAAGCATGGCATTCATAGTTGCGCCTACGGATACTACATCTAAGTAGATCTGCGAGCCTGTCAGCTTTTCAGCATAAAGATCGACCATGCCATACTCAATGCTGCACTTTGCGCCCAAAGATGCAAATGCTTTCAGATGCTGGTCGATAGGTCTGTCACCAAGAGGACAGCCGCCTGGCATTGATACTCTTGCCTTGGAAAATTTTCCCAGAAGTGCGCCTAAAAAGTAGTAGGACGCCCTCATTCTTCTTGCGCTTTCATAGGGAACGCAGAAGTTCTTCACACCTTCCGCTGAGATCCGTACTGTGGTCTTGTCGATATATTCCACTGTTGCACCCATTTCGTACATAATCCTCAGACTCATGGATACATCACTTATATCCGGAACATTTTCCAGTATACAAGGTTCATCACAAAGCAGAACCGCCGGTATCAATGCTACTGCCGCATTCTTTGCTCCGCTGACTTCTATCTCACCGGACAGACGTCGTCCGCCATGAATTACAAACTTCTCCAAAACGTTTTCTCTCCTTAGAACAATCAGTGTCTTTCTCTGTCATATCAAAGGCACTTTCTTTTTTCATAGCAGCCTTTTGCGGCTGTTTTTCTGTCTTTTTCTATTTCTTTTACTGACTGATGATTGTTTTATATTCCAACTTTGATATACTGCTTATATTACAGTACGCTTTAAGGCTATTTTACGATTTAACTTCTCTATTATACACCAGTTCATCTTATTTGTAAAGCCAATCAACTATACACCTTTTCCATTTTGTTATAAATTGCCAATATTTTTGCAAAACAAGAGTTTGTTTTATACAAATTTGAAGCAACCATATTAGTCAGACTGTGCCTCTGCCCATGTTGTGATTTCAATACTCTCAATGAGAATGTCCTCAACAGGTGCAGTATAGCCGGATTTTTCATCTGCTGCCTTTACAGCTACGTCTGTTATGGCGTCGATAGTCGCAAAGCTCTCCTCGCCGTATGCTTGGGCAAAAATGGTCATCTGCTGGGCATAATTGGGAATTCCGCCCTTTTCAAGGAATGCGTCGCTTACTTCCTTTGCGGATTCGTCCATCTCCTCCATCTCCGCCTTGATGGCGTCGTCGAACTCGATAGTATCGCACACCAGAAACCTTGTTCCAACATAATCCTCCGCTTCGCCAAAGAGATTCTTCCAGAAACTTGTGTCACGTCCTGTTGTCGGCGCACAAAAAGCTCCGCGAAATGGCCACAGATCGGCAGATGTCTCTCTTACAACGTTCTCCTCCGCAGATGCTGACTGAGTTCCGCTTATCGAACCGGTAGCGTCGGGACTGCCGGCGGAGAAATATACTCCATTTTCTACCTGGAATACGTAAGTTCCGTCATAATAGCCCTCCTCGGCAAGGCGGGTAAACTGCGCCACATAATTCGGCGCTTCATCGGGATAGAGAACCGCTGTGATATCTCCCAGTGTTGTGTGTACTATGGCAGCAGGCGCATTATCCTCAGGCTCTTTTAGCTGGTGCAGTTCCGCCTGTGACATATCCACATATGTCTGCTGTCCCTGTGCACAATAGGTACTGCACGAAAACAGAGTCATACTTATCGCCGCCATGACAAATACCATGATCGTCATTCTTGTAATGGCTTTTTTACTTAATTTCGGCATTTTTTACCTCCATTTAAAGGTTGCTGTCCTGAATTTATTTTTCTAAAGCCTCTGGTATATCCCCGTTATATCCTTGTTATCTCTGTACCCTGCCGAGTTTCCTTTATCTGCCAGCCAAGAGCTGCTATCTCGTCACGGATTCTATCTGCCTCGGCGAAATTCTTAGCCTTGCGTGCAGCTGCTCTCTCCTCTGCAAGAGCCAGCACCTCTGACGGTATCTCGTCAGCCTTTTTGCGGTTGTAGAGTATGCCCAGAACATCGGTCATAACATCAAACAGCTCTGCTCCTGCCGCAAGCTGTTCCTTTGATACGGAGCTGTCGGCGCTCATCTTGTTGAGATCTCTTGCAAGCTCAAAGAGTGCTGTTACTGCGTCGGCAGTGTTGAGGTCCTCGTCCATGGCTGATTCAAACTGAGCCTTACGCTTAGCGAAAAGCTCCTTTGCTTGGTCTGTAACTGTTCCGGACTGAGCTGCTCCCATAGCACGGTCAAGTGTATCACGGCAGGTATAGAGCCGATCCAATGAAGCCTTGCAGGCATCCAGCAGTTCCTTACAGTAGTTGATAGGACTTCTGTAGTGAGCCTGTACCATCATATATCGGATGACCTCATATCCATACTTTTCAGCCACCTCACGTACTGTGAAAAAATTCCCCAGTGATTTTGACATTTTCTTGTTGTCAATATTTATATATCCGTTATGCATCCAGTAGTTTGCAAAGGGTTTGCCAGAGGCAGCCTCGCTCTGTGCTATCTCGTTTTCGTGGTGTGGGAAGATAAGATCCTGACCGCCGCAGTGAATATCGAGAGTTTCTCCCAGGTAATGACTCGACATCGCTGAGCACTCAATATGCCAGCCGGGTCTGCCCTTGCCCCATGGCGATTCCCAGTAAGGCTCACCGGGCTTTGCGCTTTTCCAAACGGCAAAATCAAGCGGATCGTCCTTGATATCGTTTACATCTATTCTTGCGCCTGCCTGAAGCTCCTCGATAGGCTGACCGGACAGCTTGCCGTAGCTTCCAAATGAACGTGTGCGGAAATATACATCACCCTCACGATCATATGCATGACCTGTTTCAATGAGCTTCTTTACGATATCAATGATAAGCTCCATACTCTCGGTAACCTTTGGATGAATGTCGGCGTCCATAACGTTTAAACCATGGGCGTCCTTCTTGTACTCCTCGATATACTTTTCGGATATTTCCAGGGAGTCTACCCCCTCCTCGTTTGCACGGCGGATTATCTTGTCGTCAACGTCGGTGAAATTCTGGACGTATGTCACCTTCAGACCCTTATATTTCAGGTAGCGTCTCAACACATCAAATGCACATATGGGACGTGCGTTTCCAATGTGAATATAGTTATATACCGTTGGTCCGCAGGCATAGATACGGACATGGTTTTCCTCCATTGGAACAAGCTCTTCGGTCTTTCTTGACATTGTATTGTAGATTTTCATTTTTATCTCTCCCTTTCCTAAAGGTTTATGTATTTGCCGGAGCAGCCTGCTCCGGTGATATTTTGTTATTTGTCATGCTCACGCTCGTACTGGTGCTCGAGGAAGTCAACCTCGTGGCGCAGCTTATCCATACCACTCCTAAGTTCGGTGATATCCTGCATAGTCGGGTCGGGATAGTGTACGTGATCAAGCTGATCTATCTTTACGCCGTCACGGACTGCAACTCGTGCAGGCACACCTACTGCCGTACAATTGGACGGAACAGGCTTCAGCACCACTGCATTTGCTGCTATTTTCACATTATCGCCTATCTCGATAGGTCCCAGAACTTTAGCGCCGGCTCCCACCATGACATTATTGCCAAGCGTGGGGTGACGCTTGCCCTTATCCTTGCCTGTACCGCCAAGCGTAACTCCCTGATACAGCAGGCAGTTGTCACCGATTATAGTTGTCTCGCCGATGACTACGCCCATGCCGTGGTCTATAAAAAGCCCCTTGCCTATCTGTGCGCCCGGATGTATCTCGATACCAGTCTTATTCCTTGCATGCTGGGAAATTATCCTTGCAATAACATACTGCTTACGCTCATAAAACCAATGGGCAAGCCTGTAACTCCTCACTGCTCTGAGTCCTGAATATGTCAGCAGTATCTCCAGCGCATTACGTGCAGCAGGGTCCTTCTCCTTTACAAGGGCAATATCTTCTTTAAGTCGTCTGAACAAAAGTGCACCGCCTTTCATTTTCTGCCGGAAATAAAAAAGCCTCCGGCAGCGTCTCAGAAAAAAATACGTCTTGCCAGAGGCGGCATATATGCCACGGTTCCACTCTGATTTCTCACTTGAAGCCCTTAACGCAGGCGAAACGGGCATATATACACAGTGCTCTGCACCTTCCCCATGCCGACTGACAGCCGCACTTCACAAGAGATACGCATACCGTCACACCACACCGGTACTCTCTGCGGCGTAAAACTCAGGCTACTCTGACTGCTACGTCTTTATTCTTTTTTATTATATGCAATTTTTCCGCATTTGTCAAGGAAATACCGGTAAATCATTTTTTAACGATCTCTGCTCCCTTGTAATAGTGGAGAAGTATGTCCCTCCAATCGGCGCCGCCCTTTGCCATGGCATCGGCTCCATACTGGCTCATTCCAACTCCATGACCGCAGCCCTTTGTGGTTATTGTGCAGCTATCACCGTCCCACTCAATCTCAAATGCTGCGCTCCTTAGATCCAAGGCTGTACGCAGCTGCTGTCCGGTCACATTTTCTCCGCCTGCCTTTGCAGTAAGCACAGTTCCAGAGTCGGAGACCTCCTCTGTCTCTATCCACTCCTTAGCCGGTGAGCTGAAGTCTCCATCAGGAAAAGCAGTCTCCAGCTTTTCACGAAGCTCGGATTTTGTAAACACTGTCTCGTCAAGGAAATTCGGTGCACTTTCATCTGCCTTGCTGTCTGCCGGCACAAGATAAGGCACCGCCTGTCCCCATACATTTTCCGCACTCTCGGTAGTACCCGACGACATGGAACAAAACGCCGCAATCACCGGTTCGTCATCGTATGTAAGGATATACGGCAGCACTTCCTCCACTGCTGATGTTATCTTTGCATAAGCTGTATCAAAGCCTGTACCGTAAAACTGCATCGCCTGACTTTTCGTAAAGTACGCCTGATAATGGCTGCTGTCGTTGGAAAGATCCGCTCCCTGCAGTTCAGGCGTGGGCGATTCGGCTTGAAGCTCCTGTTGACACACTGCATATGTATGAACTGCCACTGCCTGAGCCTTCAATGCCTCCTCCTCAAAGGACGCCGGCATCTCTGCACACACCGCTCCTATAACGTAATCCCTCATGCTCAGAGTCATGACCTCGCCCGTGGAAACATCGAGCAGCTTTATGCTTTCGTCATTTTCCGGTGCCTCCGTCTCCGATGGCTCTGTAGTCTCCTCGCTGCTCGCTGCGCCGGAGTTTGCTCCCCTCGTGATAAACGCAGGTACTGCCGGCACTGCAGCTATAGCCAGCCCGAACAAAACCATCATCAGTCCATATCTTTTCATAGTTGTTCACTTCCCTCTCTCTTAGCTATGCGCTCCTCCTGCAATTAACAGATAATCAGTTGACACAGCACTTTTTTTAATGTATAATAAATATTATATGATTATAAGAAAAAACAATGGAGGACAGATATATGAATCAGCAGATTGAAAGCTATTTGAAACTCAGACAGGAGGAGTCTCAGCTTGATATTTCATCTTTATGCCAGAGACTTGCCGATTATTCCATGATCGACCCTGCACTATATGACAAGTACCACGTAAGAAGAGGTCTGCGCTATGGCGACGGCTCAGGCGTTGCTGCCGGTATTACACGTATTTGCAGCGTTCATGGATATATTATCGATGAAGGCATCCGCACACCTATCCCGGGTGAGCTTATATATCGTGGATACGATATAAACGATCTCGTTGAAAACGCTGAAAAAGAAGACCGTTTCGTTTTCGAGGAAGTAGTACACCTGCTGCTCTTCGGTCAGCTCCCAACAAAAAAAGAACTGGCTGAATGCGAACACGCTCTCAGCATAAGACGTGAGCTTCCGCCAGGCTTCCTGGTAGACTCCATCATGCAGTCTCCGTCCAAAAATATCATGAATAAACTGTCAAGAAGTATCCTGTCTCTTTATTCATATGATGAAAATCCAGATAATACTACTCTTGAGGACGAGATGCGCATTGCTCTCAACCTTATTGCTAAAATGCCAAACCTCATGAACGGCGCCTATCAGACTAAACGCCATAAGTACGACAACGCAAGCATGGTAATGCACCAGCTCAGACCAGAGGAACGCACTGCTGAATCTATCCTCTCTCTCCTGAGAAGCGACCGCTGTTACACCAGAAAAGAAGCTCAGCTTCTTGATGTTATGCTGGCTCTCCATGCAGAGCACGGCGGCGGTAATAACTCCACATTTGCCTGCCGTGTGGCTACATCTTCCGGTACCGACCCGTATGCTGCCTACGCATCCGCTATCAACTCCCTCAAGGGACCAAGACACGGCGGCGCAAACATCAAGGTCATCGAAATGCTTGACGACATAAAGGCTCACGTTAGAAACTGGGAGGACGAAGGCGAGGTTGCCGACTACCTTACAAAGATACTCCGCAAAGAGGCAAACGACGGCAGCGGTCTTATCTATGGCATGGGTCACGCTGTTTATACACTCTCCGACCCGAGAGCCGTTATTCTCAAAAGAAAAGCCTTTGACTTGGCTAAAGGCAAGGACATTGAGGCTGAATTCCGTCTCCTTGATCTGGTTGAAAGACTCACTCCCGAACTGATGGTAAAAGTAAGAGGAATAGACAAAACCGTTTGCGCTAACGTTGATATGTATTCCGGTCTGGTTTACAGAATGCTGGGCATTCCGGACGACCTGTTTACACCTCTGTTTGCTGCAGCTCGTATGGTAGGCTGGTCTGCTCACCGCATGGAGGAAATACTCACCGGCAAGAGGATAATCCGCCCGGCTTACAGAACAATTGCTAAGGGCAAGGAATATATACCGTTATGCCAGCGCTCAGAAGACTAAAGCTAAAACTTTCCGCTGCTGCAGCCCTGACAGCATTTACTCTGACAGGCTGCTCCTTTGGTGCTACTATAGATTCTCTCCTCGTTCCCCCAAGTCTTAGTCAGGAACAGGAACAGATATATCAGGCTCTCCAGAATGCCGTGGGCAGAGATATAAAACTCCAGTATCCCAAAACAGGCGATTATCTTTCTGCATTCATACTCTCGGATCTGGACAGCGACAGCACAGAAGAGGCTCTCGTTTTCTACGAAAAATCAGGACTTTCTCCTTCTGAAAACAGCCTGCGCATAAACGTTCTGGACAAAAAGAACGGCTCCTGGCAGAGTATATGCGATGTGCCCGCTGAAGGCGCTGAGATAGAAAAGGTCATGATATCTCCGGTGGGAGGCGACAGCGATCCCCAGGTAGTTATCGGTTACTCTATTGTGGACCAGTCCGACCGTGGACTTGTTGTCTACGACTACAACAGCGAAAGCCTTAATAAACGGTTTACTGCAACATACTCCCTGTTCGATATTCACGACCTGGACGGCGACGGCAGACAAGAACTGCTTATTTTACAGTCCGACTCCAATGCCGCAGGAGCTACGGCTGCTGTGTATGTGCCGGACGATGCAGGTCAGTTCCGCAAAAATCAGCTCTCATTCCGCAGCAGCTGCACCGGATTCAGTCAGGTGCTCTATGCTAAACAGGAGGATGGCTCTGCTGTTGTGTATGCAGATATGCTTACCGGCGTCACTACCATACAGACAGAACTTTTCCGCTACGACGGCGAAAAAATGCACCATATACTGGAGGACGAAAGCGTCGTTTCGGAAACAGTCCGTCCTGCAAGCTGCCTCACTCTCGACGTGGACAACGACGGTACACCAGAAATACCTGTCCAGACCGTATTTCCTGGCTACGAGGGAAATGCCGCCGACCAAAGCATACGCCTTACCAGGTGGATGTCTGCTTCGAGCAATAAGCTTACCGAAAAATACAGGGGATACTACAGTGTAAGCGAAGGTTATGCCTTCATGCTGCCGGAAAAGTGGCAGAGCGAGGTCACTGCTATAAGCGATGGCCTCACCGGTGATATAGTCTTCTATCACTTTACCGGCTCTCTCTCAGAACCTATGCAGGAACTCATGCGCATAGGCATGGCGTCTGACCATGATACAAGAGACTCAATGCTGGAGGAAGACTACAGCCTGCTCCACTCACGCGGCAATGCCTACTACTTTGTAAATGTTCCGGAAAGCTCCGACAGCTTATATATTCCGGAAAGCGATCTTCTGAGCTGCTTTTTATTCGTCAACTGACAGTATTTAAAACACTCAGTCCATTATAAATAAATAGAAAGGATGCAAAAATGAAACGAATTCTTGTTTGTGAGGACGAGGACGCTATCCGTGAGTTTGTGGTCATGAACCTCAAACGTATTGGATACGACGTTCAGGACGTAAATTGCGGCGAAGATGCGCTCACTGCCTTCGACGCTGCCGACGGAAACTTCGATATCGTTCTGCTCGACATCATGATGCCAGGTATTGACGGCTTCACCGTTTGCAAGAAGCTCCGTGAAAAAAGCTCAACTCTGGGTATTATCATGCTCACCGCACGTTCCCAGGAAATGGATAAGGTAAGCGGTCTTATGATGGGCGCTGATGACTATATCACCAAGCCATTTTCACTCTCTGAGCTGACCGCACGTGTCGATGCTATCTACAGACGTGTATGCATGAGCTTTATCAAGGACGAAAAATCCCCCCTCATACACAGTGGGCCCTTTACTCTTAACCTGAAAAGCCGTACCGTCACCAAAAACGGTGCCCTAATTGAGCTTACTCAGGTGGAATACCAGATAATGGAATACTTCCTCAATAACAAGAACACCGCACTCGACAGAGCAAGCATTCTTGACCATATATGGGGCGATGGATATTTCGGCGACGATAAAATCGTCGATGTTAATATCCGCAGAATACGCATGAAAATTGAAGACGAGCCTTCAAATCCTCAGTATATTACAACTATATGGGGATATGGCTATAAGTGGAATGATAAGTAACAGATCCAAGCACAAGCGTGCTGCACGAAAAAATACCATAATACGCAGATGGATGTTCAATAACTTAGGGCTTATAGTTCTGCTGCTGGTGGTGATAGTGCTGGCTGTCATATATGCGCTACAGAATTATCACTATAATTCCGCTAAGCAGCACCTCTATACAAAGATAAACTCCGTCTCGTCGGTACTCACACGATACGCTCAGGACGCCGATGTCAACTTCTCCGCAGAACTGAGGAGCACTCTCGAAAACTTCTCCGACAAGGATAAGATGGAGCTTATGGCTATCGACTCTAAGGGACGTGTTATACTCACATCGTCCGGCTTTCCGCCTGCCGACAACGCTGAGATGCCCGACTATACATCACTTATGGACGGCGGCGAAGGCTACTGGACAGGCACTCTCAACGGCGAAAAGGTCATGGCAGTAAGCGTGGATATCTCCGGTATGAGCACCGAATACAACGCAATACGTGTTATAACCTCGCTTCGCAACATAGATAGTGCAATGAGCACCTATATTTCAGTCATATCAGTCTGCTGCATACTCATAATCCTGCTGCTGTTAGTTACCGGCAATTACTTTGTAAACAGTATCGTAAAGCCTATATCCATAATAAATGAAAGTACAAAAAAATTCGCAAAAGGTGACTTTAAAGGGCGTATCAAAAAAACAACAGACGATGAAATAGGTGACCTTTGCGACTCTATAAACAACATGGCAGAGGCTCTTGCGTCTACCGAGGCTATGAAAAATGAATTCATCTCCTCTGTTTCGCACGAGCTGCGCACCCCTCTCACTGCCATAAAAGGATGGGCGGAGACTCTTTCCTACGACGTGGACAAGGAAACCGCCCGCAAGGGCGTGAGAGTTATACGGAACGAAACTGACAGACTCTCCGAAATGGTGGAGGAACTGCTGGACTTCTCACGTATGCAGAGCGGTAAATTCACTCTCCAGAAAGTCCGTATGGATCTGCTGGCTGAGCTCGGCGACGCTGTGCTCATCTACGCCGAAAAGGCACGACGTGAAAATATCCGCATGATATACAACGAACCCCAAATGCTCCCATTTATAAACGGCGATAAAAACAGGATTCGTCAGGTGTTTATCAACATAATCGACAACGCCATAAAATACTCAAATCCCGGCGGTACTGTTGTTATCGGTGCGGAAGCCGTGGGCAATAAGGTACAGGTCATTGTTACAGACAACGGCGTTGGCATCAGCAAGCAGGATCTGCCAAGAGTTAAGACCAAATTCTTCAAGGCAAATCAGACACGACGCGGAAGCGGTATCGGATTAGCCGTTGCGGACGAGATAATCACTATGCACGGCGGCACTATGCAGATAGACAGCACTCTCGGCGAGGGCACAAGCGTTGTTATAACTCTGCCCGCTATAACTGAATCGGCTGTCGGTCAGGGGGAGTCTGCCAAATAAAGGCAGCCAATGAAAGGATCAATCTAAAATGAGCAATAATACCAAGGTACAGCACCGCTCAAAAATAGGCGGTCAGGCTCTCATTGAGGGCGTTATGATGAAAGGCGCCGATACCGGCGCAATGGCTTGCCGCCTGCCCGACGGCACTATCGACGTGGAAACATGGGACGAAAATAATGGCAAAAATATGCCATGGTACAGAAAATGTCCTCTCGTAAGAGGAAGCTTCAACTTCGTCATCTCTATGAAGGACGGCTACCGCTGCCTTATGAAGTCTGCTGAAAAACAGATAACCGACGAAGACGATGAAGAAGAGGATATGAGCAAATTTGAAAAATGGCTGAATGACAAGCTGGGCGAAAAGCTATTTAGTATAATTATGGGCGCAGCTATGGTGATTGGCGTAGTTGTGTCGCTGCTGCTGTTTATGTATCTGCCAAAGTTCCTGATCGGACTCCTTATCGACTACACACCTGTCCCCGACCACCTTGTGCTCCGCTCTTTCCTTGAGGGCATTATAAAGATTGCCATATTCCTGTGCTATATGGCTCTTACCGGCTGTATGAAGGATATCCGCCGTACCTATGAATACCACGGCGCTGAGCACAAAACTATCGCCTGCCATGAGGCGGGTGAGGAACTGACGGTTGAAAACGTCAGAAAACACTGCCGTTTCCATCCACGCTGCGGCACAAGCTTTATCTTCATCACACTTATCATAAGCATTCTTGTAATGTGTCTTGTTCCTATAAGACATCCCATCTGGCTGAGAACTTTGGTGAGCATTGCTCTGCTGCCGCTGACTGTTGGTATTTCCTATGAATTTATCCGTATTGCCGGCAGAAGCAACAGCCGTCTTACACGTGCGCTCTCATGGCCGGGACTCCAGATACAGAGGATAACTACAAGAGAACCAGACGATTCTCAAATAGAATGCGCTATAGCTGCCATCAAGCCATGTATCCCTAAGGACCTTGCCGATGACCAGTGGTAATTTCACAAGACGAGAGCTTTTCACTTATCTGGGAAAAGCTCTTTCTGACAATGTGACAGATACACCTCAGCTGGAGGCTGGCTTTATTCTTGAGTACGTTACAGGGCTGGAGCTGCCACGCTTCCTTATGGACGGCAGCAGTGCCGTACCGCATGATACGACTGAAAAGGCTCTTGGCATCCTAAAAAGACGCCTTACCGGCGAACCTCTTCAGTATATCCTTGGACAGTGGGACTTTTTCGGCATGACTTTCAAAGTGGGTACAGGAGTGCTCATTCCACGTGCGGATACGGAAACTATCGTAGAATCTGCCATAAAGCTCCGTGAGGGCACAGATTCCACGAGATTTGCCGACCTCTGCAGCGGTAGCGGCTGCATTGCGGCGGCGCTTGCACGTCATATCAAAAATGCTGAGGGCTTTGCCATTGAATATTCACCCGATGCTCTCACATATCTCAGGCACAACCTGAATAAACTGGCACCAAACGTAAAGGCACTCCATAGAGATGCTCTCCTGCCGGAGACTGCCGCTGAGTTTACAGACCTGGATCTTGTAACTTCAAATCCGCCATATCTCACGGAAAAGGATATGACACAACTTCAGACTGAAGTCACCTATGAGCCTGAAATGGCTCTTTTCGGCGGAAAAGACGGACTTTACTTCTACCGTGAACTGGCAAGAGTGTGGAAACCATCACTTAAAAAGGACGGCTGGATACTTTTTGAGCTGGGTCTTGGACAGTATCGTGACGTTATGGATATTCTAAGAGAAAATGGCTATGCGGACGTCTCGTATGCCTGCGATCTTGCCGGCATCGAACGTGTCGTTATGGGCAGAAAACCATGAGGAGGCGCATATTATTATGAAAATTGCCTTTGTTATCCCCTGGTACGGCGAAAATATAAAGGGCGGTGCTGAAATGGAGCTGCGGCAGGTCTCACAGCACCTCCGGCAGGCAGGTGTTCAGGTTGAGATACTCACCACCTGCGTAAAAAGCTTCGACTCCAACTGGAATCAAAATTACTACGCTGAGGGCACTGCCGTTGTATATAATGTGCCCGTTAGACGATTTCCAGTGAGAATACGCAATGTCCGTGCCTTCGACAACATAAACCGCAGACTCCTGCAGGGAGCACAGATCTCACTTCATGAGGAAAAAACCTTTCTGCAGGAAATGGTGAACAGTCCTGCTCTCTATAAATATATCCAGGAAAATCACCAGCTCTACGACCTTTTCATATTCATGCCATATATGTTCGGCACAACCTTTTTCGGTGTGCTTTCATGTCCCACGGATAAGGCTGTACTGCTGCCCTGCTTCCACAACGAAAGCTACGCACGGCTCACTCTTTTCCGACAGACATATATAAATATAAAAGCTATGCTCTTCAACTCCGCTCCGGAACAGGAGCTTGCCAATAAGCTCTACGACTTGCAGGAGGTAGAACAGGCTGTTATAGGACTTGGTATGGATACGGATATAAAAGGATATTCAGACGCATTCCGGCAGAAATTCAATATCAGTGACCCGTTTGTCCTCTACGCCGGACGAAAGGACGAAGGCAAAAATGTGGATACCCTTGTAAAATATTTCTCGGAATACCGCTTGAGGCATACTGATTCCAAACTGAAACTTGTACTCATCGGCGGCGGTTATATGACGGTGCCTGAATCGGCTAAGGAATTTGTACTTGACCTTGGATTCGTGGATACGCAGGATAAGTACAATGCCATGGCGGCAGCTGAGCTGCTATGTCAGCCGTCTAAAAATGAAAGCTTCTCCATTGTTATCATGGAAAGCTGGCTGTGCGGACGTCCGGTGCTTGTGCATGGGAAATGTCCTGTTACATCGGACTTTGTGAGGCGTGCCCAGGGCGGTCTATATTTCAACGACTACTATGAGTTTGAAGGCTGCCTTGAATGGATGCTCAGAAATCCCGACAAAACTGCCCTACTTGGTCAAAACGGAAACGGCTTCGTCCGTGAGAATTTCGACTGGAATATTATTACCAGGAAATATGTAACGTTCTTTGAAAGACTGATTGAAGGATGAAATTATGAAAAGAATTGCTATTGTAAGTCCTCGATACGGCGTTGAGGTTACCAGCGGAGCTGCAAGATACGCCCGCCAGATAGCCGAAAAGCTGGTGCAGCGTTATGAGGTGGACGTGCTGACCACTAAAGCTGTGGACGACTCCACATGGAGAAACTGGTATGCACGTGATGTGGAAAATCTAAAGGGCGTGACTGTCCGCAGATTCAACGTGCTCCGTGAAAAGGCAGGAAATCTAGACGCCTACACCTCAACCTATCTGCAGGAGTGCAAAGAGGATAAAAAAAGCGTTGCCATTGAGAAAATATGGATCGAGAAATACGGACCATACGCTCCTGACTGCATACGCTACATCATGCACCATAAACAGGATTATGATGTTATCATATTCGTAGGATATATGCACTATCTCACCGTTGCCGGTATGCCAGAGGCCGCACAAAAAGCTGTGCTCATTCCTCTTATCGAAGGCGAAAGTCCCTGTTTCCAGTTTATCACCTTCCAGCAGATGTTCACCATGCCAAAAGCATTCCTGTTCCTCACCGACGAGGAGAGAATGTTAGTGCGAAAAAAATTCCGTACACAGGGTATACCGTGCGAAGTCATGGGTACCAGTGCTGATGTACCGGATGATATTGATGAACGTGGATTCTACCACAAGTACCAGATACGGGACACATACATCGTCTATGCCGGTAAAATTTCAGAGGATAAAGACTGCCCTCAGCTGTTCCACTACTTCACTGAGTACCGACGAAGAAATCCTCAGATACCGCTTAAACTTGTACTCATGGGTAAGGAGATATGCCCGGTGCCGGAACATGAGGATATAATATCGCTGGGATTTGTATCAGACCACGACAAATTCAGCGGAATTGCAGGTGCGGCTGTGCTTGTAAGTCCATGTCCGCATGAAAATATGCCCGATGCTGTAATGAGCGCTATGGCTCTTGGTGTGCCAGTCCTTGTAAACGGCGCTTGCGGCACTCTCCGGGAGCTGTGCGTTAAGAGCAACGGCGGTCTATATTATGAGAATTTCTTTGAATTTGAGGGCGCACTCAACGTCCTGATGACACGTGACGACGTTTACAGCCAGCTCTCCAGGAATGAGCGGGTATTTATCAAGCGTAACTATCAGTGGGACGTCATTATCGAAAATTTTATGAAACTTATGAAAACAGCTGTTGTGCCTGAAGAGGGCGTTCTGCCGGATCATATGTTCATATGATACTATCATACATATTATAATAAAGAAAAGAGAGATTACTATGGCTATTCGCGTGGGACTGGTTTCCCTTGGATGTTCAAAAAACCTTGTAGACTCTGAAAGAATGCTCTACAAACTCAAAAATCACGGCTATAAGCTGGTTACTGAACCCGGCGAGGCTGATATTGCCGTTGTGAATACCTGCGGCTTTATACAGTCCGCTAAGGAAGAGGCTATCGAGACTATAATGGAGCTGGCTGCTCTTAAACGTGACGACACTCTGAAAAAGATTATCCTCACCGGCTGCCTCACTGAACGATACCAGCAGGAGGCTGCCGACCTTATTGAGGAGGCTGACGCTGTTGTGGGTATCACTGACCAGCGGGATATTGTGGATGTACTCGACCACGTTCTCGCCGGCGAAAGATATATAAAGTTCTCCCCGAAACTGGAAGCTCCTCTCACCGGCAAGAGAATAATCTCAACTCTGCCTTTCTTTGCCTACCTGAAAATAGCTGAGGGCTGCAGCAACTGCTGCTCCTACTGCGCTATACCAATGATAAGAGGCAAGTACAGAAGCGTTCCCATGGAGGACGTGCTGAAAGAGGCTCAGTGGATGGCTGATAACGGCGTAACTGAAATTATTGTAATAGCTCAGGATACAACACGCTACGGCGAAGACCTCTACGGCGAAAGCAAACTGCCGCAGCTGCTGAGAAAACTCTGCGCTATTGATAATCTGCACTGGGTAAGAGTTCTCTACTGCTATCCTGAGAGAATAACTGATGAACTCCTTGATGTTATTGCGTCTGAAGAGAAAATGGTGCCCTATCTTGATATACCAATACAGCACTGCGATGACGATATCCTAAAAGCTATGAACCGCCAAAGCTCCGAGGCTGAGCTGCGGGCTCTCATCGCAAAAATACGCACAAAAATTCCGGATATCACCATAAGGACTACTCTTATAACCGGCTTCCCCGGCGAAACTAAGGAGCAGTTCAACCGGCTTGGCGATTTTGTTCAGGATATGAAGTTTGACCGTCTGGGCTGTTTCCCATACTCCGAGGAAGAGGGCACAAAGGCTGCTATGATGGAAGATCAGGTGGAGGAATCTATGCGCCAACACCGTGCTGAGATAATCATGCAGCAGCAAACTGATGTGAGCCTTGCAAAGAATGAGGCTAAGATAGGTTCATGTCTTGAGGCTGTTATTGAAGGCTATGATAAGTATGCCGGCTGCTACTTTGGCAGAACAAAAGCTGATGCTCCTGATATCGACGGCAAAATCTTCATCAAGAGCAATAATCGTCTGAAGCTTGGACAGTACATAACTGTTGAGGTTTTCGACACAATGGACTACGATCTTATTGCTGAGGAGGTAGAGTGATGAATCTGCCAAACAAGCTTACAGTACTGAGAGTTATACTTGTACCGGTATTTATGGCGTTTATTTACATTGACGCTATACCGTTCCATTTTTTGTGGGCTGCTATAATATTTGTTGCAGCGTCTCTTACGGATATGCTGGACGGAAAACTCGCACGAAAGCATAATCTTATAACCACATTCGGAAAATTCCTTGACCCACTGGCTGATAAGATACTTGTTATTGCGGCTCTAGCTGTATTTATAGAACTGCCCGAGATACAGATGAGTGCGATACCGTTTGTTATTATTATCGCAAGAGAGTTTATGGTATCAGGCATGAGACTTCTTGCGGCTGAGGAGGGTGTGGTAATAGCTGCCGGAATCTGGGGCAAGCTGAAAACTGCCTTTACCATGGTGACTATAATTGTGGTGCTGGTGTATCTGGTTGTATTCTGCGACTTTGGTGTAACTGCCGATGGTGTTCAGGAGATAATACGCACCTGGGTACTGGACGGACTTATCTGGATATCAGCAGCGCTAACGGTGATATCTGGTGTTGTATACATGAAGAACGGCTGGAAATATGTGGCTAAGACTATGTAAACAAGTCACCAAAAAAGCGCACAGAACCGGGATTCCAAATGGCAAGGAGTCCTTTAGTCGCTGTGCGCATACTTCTTCTTTTTATTCTATCTTTGTTACTTTTGCCTCTTGTAATACAAGCAGTTTTTCTGTATAATGTGTGTAGAGCATATTTGGTTTTCCTATCTGTTATGGTTTATCTTCAATTCCATTTTAACAGATTTTACCAAAATATGCTCTACTTTTTTTGCTTTTAATCTTGTAGGCTCTACTTGGCTTCCCCCAACATTTATTATAGAGCCAAAATTTAAATGATAATAAATAATCACTATCTCGAGTCGATCAACATAGTTTTCATAACGCAAAGATCAAAAATATTGCACACCTTATCGTCTGTAAGATCAGCCGATTGCGGTGCAGTGAGATTTTCCAGATTCAATAGGTATTTCTGAAGCATGACGCAATCGGCAATGCTGAATTTGCCGTCGGCGTTGACATCTCCTGCAATTGTCGTGTGGGTAAGTCGGATTTGTTTTAAAATAGAAGTTTCCCGATCAGTATAATAGACGCAATACAGGCTGCCATTGGCGCAGATCATTGAGGGCGAGTTGACAACTTCCATGGCAAGAGCATTTCCAATTGACTGCCACTGATCGTCCTGAAGCATATGCACAGAAAAAGAATCAGGATTCTGGGTGACAGCGGCAAGATAAAGCACATTGCCGCCGAGTACCGGTTGGAGGAATAGCGGATTTGACACAATTTCTATTGGAAGTGTATGTGAAATAATGGAATCACCGTTAAACTGATATACGGCGCTGCTGTCGCCTGTTGGAGTAATCCATGCGGTTGTATTGTCGGAAACAACGGAAATTGTACCGCAGGGATTATTTGAAAGTGCAGCGATCTGCCAACTGTTATTTTCCAGAACCGCAATTTTTGGAATATTGCCTTCATCAATATCACGATATGCAATGATAGGCTCCCCATTTATGACAGCAATGGACATATTACAGGCATTTGATGCGATATTGCTTCCTATTTCGGAAATTTCACCGGTGGTACAGTCATAGGCTGCAGCATTAAGCGCATAGGGATAAGTACCGGTGGTGTAGGTCAGATAAAGCGTATTTTCAAATGCAGTTATTGCAACATACTGAACGAGAAAATCACTGTGATATACCTCCGTCCATGAATCAGACTGCGCATCATACCGGCAAAGACGCAGGTAATAATCATAATCATGATAAAGTACATAAGGCGTCTCGCCGACGAAGACAAGCCTTGGAACATTTAAATCCATATATTCTCCACTTCCAAGAGGACTGCCGATGGAAATCAATTCTGAACCCTCAATGCGGTAAACCTCAGCAAAAGTACCGTCTGATGTCAGCAAATAGGGAACACCATTTTGTGATACGGCAAGCTGAGATGGAAGAGTATCTTGAATAACAGTTGTATCCAGTTCCTCCCACAATGCAGCCTCGGAGGTATCCGCAAATTCAATAGAAAAACTGAGAGATTCCCCGTCCATGGAAATATCAGAAATTTGAATGCCGCTGTTCATGCCATTGGAGTATACAAGGGCGCCGTCCTCAACACCGGCATTCCAGTCAAGCGAGCCGACAGAATCAGGCGCACCTTCACCGCCGTAGCAGGACAGGGAAAGATTTCCTTCGCCGGCATCCAATTCAGTCTCATCGGGACGGAATACATAAATTTCATCCTGTGTGCCGTTGTAGTTGCCGCTCTGTTCGGTATTTACACGGTATACCACAAGACCGCTGCCATATATTTTCACATCCAATTCATCTGAGTAGGGAGTACCCTGCTGACGGTACTCAAGAGCGAAAAATTCAGTGCTGGAAAGAGGCGTTTTAAGCAAATACAAACGTCTGCCGCTTTCTGACGACACTGGAGCAAGAGTATATGTACCGCTTTTGGAGATCTCCTCTGCATCAAGCCACCCGGAAACAGACGCTCGCTGGTAGGCAAGCGGATACTGTAAAAAGGTGGAATTCGACGCCATAATATCCCAGCTTCCGACAGGCACACCGGTGCGGTTATTTCGGTAGAGATCAGGATATCCAAGAGAATGCAGAAATTCGTGACACAAAACACCCACGCCTCCGGTAACCATTGTTTCAAAGAGCTGAGTGCTGTTGTGGAGGTTGACATCTCCAACAGGAATGCCGCCGATTTCAGCACCATTGAGAAAAAACGCCTTTGGCCAGAGCAGTGCATTGGAATCCGATGCATCACCGGCAATCACGACCGTCACATTATCGACATAACCATCGCCATTGCCATCCAGTGGGATATCTGACGGAACAGTTACACCAGCAATAAGTTCATCTGCAAGCTCCTGACAATATAGATAATCAGATTCCGTACCCGAAAAAACATATGTTGTAATGACGCCGTCGGATAACTGAGGAAAATAACTTGTAACCTGTGTCTTGCCATAGGAAATGGCGTCCACATAACCGGCAAGGGAGCGTGGGGTATCGGTATCATTGCACATTGTGGCAATCTCCTCTACATAACCGTCCATAAAGTTTCCATCAGAAATAGGATCAAACTGTGCAAACAGGACGATATTGCATAGCTGCTGAGGTGTGCTGGCAAATACAGGCTTTGGAATGCCCCAAACCGTGAGGATAATCGCAAAAACTACAATAAGCACTTTCCGAAAAATATATTCAACTTTCATAAAACTACCTTTCTGTGTTGATTACTCAAGAGAGAAAATGTTCTTATGAGGGCAGAGCTGCATAAATATGCCTCTGCTGATAAATGTTTATAAACCTTTGTTTTCAGCATTCTTTTTGTATTCATATAGTCTGTAGATCTTTTTGGCTACTCTGCCTGCAAACATAATTCTGAAAAATACTCTTTCAAAACCCTTCAGTTCTCTGACAAGGTGTTCCGGAGTCATATCATGCTCTTTCAGGAACATTATACCGCTGTTATCAAGCACCTCTTCGGGAGAATCTATCCCATAAACATTTGTAATTCCTACATCATTTATAGGACTTTTGTATTTCGAGGCTTTTGCTCCAAATTCCGTATATACGTCCATAAGTATATGTAGATGGTTATATTTACTATCTAATGCTCTGAACAAGTGCGCCACCTGAAAATTCGTTAGATACATACTTATACCTTCTAAAATTACAATGGCACAGCCGCTGTCTGGAAGTTGCAATATCCAATCTGGATTTGATACGTCTGCGTCAAGCATTTTATAATTTTTATTTTCGGCATAGTATTTCCTACGTTCGCTGATTACCTGGGGAAAATCAACGTCTATCCACATACAGCCTGCACTATTTATTCTTAACACACGGCTGTCCATTCCACAGCCAATATGCAAAACAAGCGAGCTAGGGCATTCTAAAAGCTTCTGCCTTATCCGGTCATCAAACACTCTTGCTCGCATTGCCATATAATAGGCAAGCCATTTCGATTTTGACTTTCCTTTCAGCGGAAACAGTTCTTTTCTCCATATTTCCTCGGCTTTTGAGTCTTTCAGTATAATACCCTTTCTGCTGACCAGTGACCTGCCGTAAAGCGGTATATACATTGTGTTATTTACGGCATTCATTTGTCCTTCGCCTGTTTCCTTGCTTGATGCCATTTTTTACGTCCTTTCTGCTTTTATTTCATTCAGGAGCGGTTGTATGTATTTTTTGTCAGTCCAGTCGCAAGGCTTATCACCGGCTGCCATAAGAGCCTGTTCCCATACCTCATATTCCGAAGAGGCTTTCTTTGCTACAGCTTTTTGCAGCATTTTACAGAGATTTCTGTCAATCACATTCATAGCCTCCATGTCCCACGCACCTCTGCAATAAAATAAGGGAATATCCGCAAGATTATCTTTCATATTCCGGGACTTCATCTCCTGAAAGGCTTTTTCCTCATAAGGCGACGCTCCCACACAAAATACAAGGATTTTCTTGCCGTGCAAAACATCAATATGCTTTTTCAAAAATGACAGCCCTGCAATACCCGATGCATATATTCCCCCACCAAGAATAATTATATCGTATGCTTTTACTTCTGTAATTCTTGCCTTAGCCGTTTCAATACATGAAAATCCCGTTTCTTCAGAAAGCCAGCCTGCATATCTTTTTGCTGCACCGTATCTTGATTTGTATAAAATAATGCCTTTTTTCATGTTAAACCTCCCGAAGAGCTTTTATTATAATAATTGTACACCATCTGCCGTCTTTTGTCAATTTTGATGCATAATAAATACACTCCGATATATTGTGCACCGCCCCAATTTATGCAGACGGCATAAAAAAGCCCTCTCCGGGAACGTATCCCAGAGAGGGCGATTTTATTTTACACAATAGGAAGAGCTGTGTAATGACCTGTCAGATGCTGCATTATAACAGTAACGTCCACATCGGACAGCTTTGCGTCGTATGAGCAGTCGCTGTTTGCGATCTGTTCAACATTCAGATGAACCACACCCACCAGATACTTGTGGAGAAGGATCGCATCTGCTACAGAAACTGAACCATCACAGTTGACATCGCCATAAACTGACGCATAAGCATCGTTTACGATAACGTCTGAACCGTTTGGAGCAGAAACCGCAAGTTTTGTTGTAGTTGTAGTTTCAGCAGTAGTATCTGCCGAAGTCGTTGTGGTAGTAGTCATCTCAGCGGAGGCTGTAGTTGACTCAGTAGTTGTAGTCGCTGAGGATACAGTAGTTGTTTCCGAAGAAGTAGTTGTAGTTTCAGCAGTCGTAGTAGTAGTCTCGGCTGTTGCAACAGGTACCAGATACTGCATTGAGCAGTAGCCTGAATAGCCGCTGTAGTCTACAGCTGCCCAGTTATTGTTTGAAGTGGCAGTGACTGTAACAGTCGTGCTGTTTGGTATTTTTGTGATAATAGAGTAACTGGTACCGGGGCCGCTTCTCATGTAAAGAGCAGAAGCATTCACGGTGTATAAGCCTGCACCGTCGTCGGTAAATTCAACATCGACGGCAACAGTCGTAGTAGTAGTAACTACCGTATTGTCATCTGTGACAGACTCATCGCTCCAACCAAGACCAAGGATATGGTTATAAACCATCTTTGTTCGTGAAACGAAAGCGCTGTTTGAGCCGTAGCTATCGTTCATAGCTGCTTTGTACATATCATCAAGAGTAACAGAAGCGTAGGAGCCAGTGTAGGAAGCTGCACGCTTAGCAATCCTTGATGCGATTCCACAGCCGAAATTGTAGATGTCGGCATAGAGGACGAGAGCGCCAGGATCAGTAATTCCCTTGTTCTGTCCTGTGATTATGTAACCCTGAACATCGTTAAGAGCGGTTTCGTCCTGAGCCTTGATTCCATATTCGGAACTCAAAAGGGCGGAAGCCGCAGCCTTTTCAGAAGAATTGAATGTACGATAACTCCAGCTGGATGCACTCATAATCTCATTGTAAAAAGAAGAACCGAGTGTTTCCTCTGCAAAGGAAGGACAAAGCTCACAGGTCTTTCTCATAAGAGCCAGTGCTCTGTCGGCGTGCCACTGAAGCTTTCCAACGCTTACAGCGCCGCAGTCGTTGGCGTTGATGGAGCCATATGATCCCTCGTGTGAGGTGATACATTCAATAGCGGTATTAGCCATTTGTTCCAGCGTTACCGCTGAAACGGACGCAGGCGTAGCCAGTGCAGACAGCATCAGTACGAGTGCAGTTGCGCAGGATAACCCGACTGCTAAGATTTTCTTAAACATGATAAATATACTCCTTTTTTCAAAAAACGGTTAAAATGATTTGCGGAGCAGCGGTCAAGGCTGCATCGCTGTACGGCATGAAGAAATGTGATTGCCGTTTATGCAATGCGCTGCATTTAAACTGAATATTTCATTTTAAAGTTTCTAAACAGGAATTGATGTTACAGAACCGTGGAGCATTGCTCTGGCACATTGTCCTGTGCACGATGGCATAAGCTGCCGGCCTGAACAATTTGGTCCTGATCATGGCATTGCGACACTTCTGATAAAGTGCCTTAATTGGTCCGGCTCATAAGCTCCGACAGTGTACTGTCGGTTATGCCGGTTACCGTACCCTATAATTATACCACGTTTGTAACCGTATTGCAAGACTTTTCGCTTTGCAGACGGATTTATTCATTAACCGGGACAGTCTTTGCTGTTTAATTTATATCATTTTTGACGTGTTCTACAGAAAATATATCCTCATAGATAAAATATAGTTGACATACTATGAACTTGTACTCACAATTTGATGAACAACAGAATGCGACATCAGGCAAAATCGGAGCAAAAAAACTAAAAAGTACGGTAATTCCTCATAAAACGCACGACGGATAACGCACCCTCAAATTGGCAAAAATTACGTTTAATCTTTGGAGTTGCATAAATATTTGTTGAAAAAGGCTATTGAAAAGGCCTCTGAAATCCGTTATAATAAGTATGTGGCATAATCGGCGCTCTTTGCCACAAAAAGGCGGCTCCGCAGATGGGAAGGAATAGAGAATAAGGAACAGCGAACGAATCCTTACGGATTGTTTGTTGCTCTTTGTTCTTTGTTTGCTCTTCCCCTGCGGAACGCAGCTTCCACAAAATACAATACGCCGGAGAACGGAGATAAATATGGCTGTTAAAAATTCAGCAAAGCGTTCAGAGCTAAAGGAGCAGTTCTTAGAAAGGCTCCAGCATGAGTGCAGCGTAACACCCAACGAGGCTTCTGACAAGCAGATATATCAGACGCTCTCAGAAATGATGGTTGAAAAGCTCAAGACCAAGCGCAGACAGTTTATTAACAAGGTACACTCAGAAGGCCGCAAGCAGGTATACTATCTTTCAATGGAGTTTCTTATGGGACGCTCCCTCAAGACCTCTATCTATAACCTGGAGCTTGCAGAGGATCTGACTGATATCCTCAAGGAATACGACATCAATCTTGAAAGAATCTTCGAGTGCGAACCCGATGCAGGTCTGGGCAACGGCGGTCTGGGCAGACTTGCTGCCTGTTATCTTGACGCTATGGCAACTCAGGAGATCCCGGCAAAAGGTCACTCTATTTGCTATGAGTACGGCATTTTTCAGCAGAAGCTCGAGGACGGCTGGCAGACAGAATTCCCCGATAATTGGCTCCCCGGCGGCAGCGTTTGGCTCGATCCCAAGCCCGATCAGGCTATCGAGGTACACTTCGAAGGCGATGTAAAGGAATACTGGCAGGATAATTATCACTATCTTTTCCATGAAAACTACAATACTGTAGTTGCAATTCCTTATGATCTCTATGTATCCGGATATGGCAGCAGCGGTGTATCAACACTCCGTCTATGGCAGGCAAAGGCTCCGAGCTTCGATATGAAGTCATTCAACGACGGCAACTATGCAAGCGCACTTAGCCAGAATTCTATGGCAAATGCCATCTCCAAGGTGCTCTATCCCAACGATAATCACCTGGAAGGTAAGTCACTGCGTCTGCGTCAGCAGTACTTCCTGTGTGCGGCAGCTATCGGCGACATTGTAAATCATCACATGAGTGTTTATGGTACACTCGACAACCTCCACGAAAAAGTTGCTATTCACATCAATGATACTCACCCGACTCTGGCAATTCCGGAGCTTATGCGAGTTCTTCTTGATGACTGCGGTTACACCTGGGAGCACGCATGGTATATCGTAACAAATACATTTGCATATACAAACCACACTGTAATGGCAGAGGCTCTTGAAAAGTGGGATGTGAACCTCGTAAAACACGTTATTCCAAGAATCTTCCAGATAATCGTTGAGATAAATAACCGTTACTGCGCAAAGCTGTTCCAGAAGTACAACGGCAACAGTGCAAAGACTTCACGTATGTCCATCATAAAGGATAACCAGATCCATATGGCAACACTTTGTGTAATGGCGTCACACAGCGTAAACGGCGTATCAAAGCTCCACTCTGAGATCATCAAGGAGTCCGTATTCAACGAGGAATTTCAGGATACACCCGAAAAGTTCAAAAATGTAACAAACGGTATTGCATATAGAAGATGGCTGTATCAGTCTAATCCAGGACTTACAAACCTACTCAGGCAGAAAATAGGCGACGGCTTCCTTATGGACGGCGCAGAACTTAAGAAACTGCTTGCATTTGAAAATGATGCCGCAGTTCTCCAGTCACTCCAAAAGATAAAGAAGGAGAACAAGGAACGTTTTGCAAAGTATGTAAAGCATAAGAGCGGTATTATCATCAATACTGACAGTATCTTCGACGTACAGGTAAAGCGTCTGCATGAATACAAGAGACAGCACCTGAATGTAATGAACATTCTGGCACAATATCAGTATCTGCTTGATAATCCAAATGCTGATTTCACACCTAAGACCTATATCTTTGCAGCAAAGGCTGCGCCCGGCTACTATCTGGCAAAGCAGATAATCAAGCTTATCTGGGCTCTTTCTGAGGAGATCCGCAAGAATCCGAGAATCTCTGAAAAGCTGTCTGTATACTTCCTGGAGGACTACAAGGTAACACTTTCTGAGCTGCTTATGCCGGCAAGTGATATATCGGAACAGATTTCTCTGGCAGGTACAGAGGCGTCCGGTACAGGCAATATGAAGCTCATGCTGAATGGCGCTGTTACACTGGGCACTCTCGACGGTGCAAATATCGAGATCGGTGATGCTGTAGGCGATGACAATATTCTTATCTTTGGTATGAAGACAGAGGAAGTAAATGCGCTTAAGGCACAGGGCTACAACCCGGAACATTATTATCACAACAACGGTATTATAAAGAACTGTATTGATCGTATGTACAGCGGCATAAACGGCTGCAAGTTTTCAGAGGTTGCAAACTCACTTAAGACAAGTGACCCATATATGGTGCTGGCTGACTTCGATTCCTACGCAGCAGTTCAAACACGCAGCTCCGAGCTGTATCGTGACCAGAAGAAGTGGACTCAAATGTCACTCAGAAATATTGCAGGCGCAGGCATATTCTCAGCTGACCGTGCAGTAAATGAGTACGCTCACGATATCTGGGGTATAAAGTAAAAAACAGACCATAAAGAGCACTGACTCTCTTGTGCTGTATCAAAAAAATGGACAGACCTGAAAATACAGGTCTGTCCATTTTCGTTCTGAGTGAAAAAACACTCAGCCATCAATTTGAAATTTTTCAGGCATTCTTGTTCTTGAATGCTCCGATGATGTAGAGTACAGGGAGCACAAGACCGATGAGCAGTGAAACGATATTGAACTCACCGCCGCCTACAGATGACAGGATAGTACTGATAATGTAGAGAACAGCAACAAGTACACCCCATACGATACAGATGCCTGCCTTTTCAGGATTCTTGCAGTTTTTTACGCCTACGATGCCGGCAATAAGCTCGACAACGGCACAAACCAGAGACAGCGCACAGGCAGCATAGAGCATACCCATAGACACTTCTGCCAAATATGACAGAGCAGCTACTCCGGCAAAGGATATTAAACTCAGGATAATTGACAGAGAGCCGCCAATAATCATAAGAATACCCGTAACCTTCAGAAATCCTGAACCTTTCGCAATGTTTTGATCCATTTTCAGATCCTCCTTAAAAAACATTATATAGAATAGTCACAAGACTTTTCTACCAATATAAAACAAAACAAATTTTAAAACATTATAACAATTTATATACTACGCCCGTTATTATTATACATATAAATGGAAAAAAAGTCAATAGTAAAATTGATAAATATGAAGGTTCTGTAATAGAATTTTAAAGCAGATCCGTGCAAAGCTGTCGGATGAGCTTTGCATGGTGCTGCATCATATGCGCTCCTCTGTAATAAACTCTATGCTGAAATCCCTGTCGGGCTCTGCTGCACAGGCCGATATTATGTAGCGATCTGCTATAACATACTGCCTGAACGACGCACCCTTTACGCTGCTGCATATACTATCCCCCGATATGTCAAAAGCCGCTCGCTTCATTGGATATGATATCCCCACCCCAATGGCTTTTACAAAGCTTTCTTTAAGCGTCCAGAGCCTTGTAAACTCAAGGTCACGCTCTTTGCAGCCGTGCAGATATTCAGCCTCCGCCATTGTACAAACACGCCTTACCACGCCTTCCCTGAAACTGCGCACCTGCTCACAGTCTACACCAAGAGCCGTAAAACCCACCGCACACACTGCTAGCCCTCTGCAATGAGAAAGGTTTATCCTCACCGCCGGATGAGATATGAGCACTGGCTTTCCATGACTATTTCTGTCGATAATATATTCCGTTATCCCATACTCCCTTTTAAGTACGCTATTAAGTAGTCTGTAGACTGTAGCATGCTCCTGGCTGCGCTCCGTCTCATGGTAAAAACAGGCATATATCTTCATTGTATCACCTCACGATTCATCTACCATTGCCCTTACAAGTTCTGGTTTATCTGTTATTATATGGTCTACTCCTATTTTTATAAGACGCTGAACCTCCTGCCCATTATTTACTGTCCAGGCGTATATGTCCTTGCCGCATTTGTGCGCCTCAGATACTGTATCAGCCGTGATGAATACGCTCTTTACGCTGAATGCGTCAGCCGCCTTGTAATCGCTGAGCTTTCCGGTAAGCCGGCTTACAATAAGACCTGTGCGTACATCGGAATCTATTTCCTTTATATTCTCCAGGTGACTGTAGGAAAATGATGTCACCACGCATTTATTCTTCATGGAATGCGACTCGATAAGCGCAGCCACCTTCTCCTCGGCTCCGTTGGATTTAAGCTCTATATTCACAAAACAGCGTCCATCTATAAATTCAAGTGCTTCGTCAAGAGTCATTATCCTTGCTCCATTATAAAATGGACTGAACCAACTGCCTGCGTCAAGCTCCTGTATCTCGCTTAGACTTACCTCTGATACATTCTTGTCTACACCGGTCGTACGCTTTAAACTCTTGTCATGTATCACCACCGGTACTCCGTCGCTGGTAAGCTGCACATCCAGCTCTATGCCATCAGCCTTCATTCCTATCGCCGCCTCGAATGCAAATGCTGTATTCTCCGGCATAACCTGCGACGCCCCACGGTGGGCAATCACATCCGGCTTGGAATTCATTATTATATCAACCGCAAAAAATACAGCAAAGCCAACTGCAATCAGTATTATCGTTATTACAACGGCTAATCGCCTGCCTGGTATTTTTGATAATTTCATCATACTCTCCCTCTGTCGGTAAACCACTCAAACTCTCCCTATGCGTTCTTTTCGTCTGAAAATAAAAAAGAGAATAACAGACGCTGAATATACTGCCTGCTATTCTCTATTATTCACCGGCAGTTAAGGTGTATTCCATTCGCTCCGGTTCTTATCTTTCCTCCATGGGAATATATTCACGAGACTCTCTTGCAGGCAGATACGATGGGCGTATTATCTTTGCAGAATTTATAAGCTCCTCAATTCTGTGGGCCGACCAGCCTGCTATTCTAGCTATGGCGAATAATGGTGTGTACAGATCAGCCGGAATATCCAGCATCTTATATACAAATCCACTGTAAAGATCTATATTCGCACATACACCCTTGAATATCTTTCTCTTTGCTGTTATAAGCTCCTTGGCTATACGCTCAACATCTGTGTAAAGCTTATATTCGTCATGACAGTTCTTCTCTATAGACAACTTCTCTGCATAAGATTTGAGTATCTCAGATCTCGGGTCGGATATTGAATAAACCGCATGACCCATACCATAGATAAGTCCGCTTCTGTCAAACGCCTCCTTATCAAGCAGCTTGCTGAGATATTCTGTCAGGGCTTCCTCGTCATTCCAATCTGGAACATTCGCCTTTAAGTCCTCCATCATCTCCATAACCTTCAGATTTGCTCCGCCGTGTTTAGGTCCTTTCAGTGATCCAAGTGCTGCTGCAATGGCGGAATAAGTATCTGTTCCTGAAGATGTTACTACGTGTACGGTAAATGCGGAGTTATTACCGCCTCCATGCTCAGCATGAAGGACAAGCGACAGATCAAGCAGTCTTGCCTCAAGCTCTGTATACTTTCCGTCGGGACGGAGCATAGTCAGAAAATTCTCCGCAATGGTCTTTGTGGGGTCTGGTATGTGATATACCATGCTTGCGCCCTGTCTGAAATACTGTGCCGCCTGATAGCTGTATACAGCCATTGCCGGAAATCTCGCTATAAGCTCCAGACTCTGACGCATTACATTTTCTATTGATGTATCATCCGGATTAGGATCTACCGCATGCAGCGACAAAACACACTTCTCCATCATACTCATTATATTATCGCTCGGCATCTTCATGATAACACCGCTCTTGAATTTTTCCGGCAGTATCTGATATTCGCCCAGAAGCTGACAAAACTCATCAAGCTGCGTCCTTGTAGGAAGCTCGCCGGTAAGCAGCAGGTATACTGCCTCCTCGTATCCAAACCGTCCGCTATTTACAAAGCCGTTTACAAGCTCCTGTATCGGTATGCCACGATATATAAGCTTTCCCTCAGCAGGCACTCTTACTCCGTTTTCCTCACGGCTTGCAGATATCTCACTTACTGTAGTAAGTCCTGCTACCACACCTTTACCATCGGCGTCTCTAAGGCCTCTTTTCACATCGTATTTTCCATACAGCTCCGCCGGCACTATATATCGCTCATACGATTCTCTTGTAAGCTCTGCTGCCTTTGCGGAAATTGCCTGATAACGGTGCACTCTTTCAATAATTTTTGATTCAAAATTTCCATCTTCTTTTATGTACATAGTACTCCTTTCCATCTAAAAAACATCCTTATACCTACAGGCATTATTTCACCAGTCAGGCGAAATAATACATATGCAAAAACGGCTGCCGTCTGTATACGGCAGCCATTGCTTTAACTTAGCAATCGGACTTATCCCAGTCCGCACTCATCATATTCGCTCCACTTTTCCTCATATGCACGCTTTTCCATTGCACGACACATAAGATATGCAGCTCCTGCTAGTATTGCAATTACCGCCAGCAGTACCGACACCGGACCGGCTCCGCCTGATTTCCTTCTCATTAAACTGCGCCTCCTTCAGTTGACGTTCCAGCTGTTCCCATGCCAGACATTTCTGCCATAAGTCTCTGAAGCTCTGCGTCTACCTTAGCATCATTTTCAAGTTCCTCAAAGCTCTTCATATCAGATGATCCACCTGCAATCTCCGCAAAAGCTGCTGCCTCCGCCTCTTCACGCTCGATCTTTTCCTCCATGCGTGAGAACTTATCAAGAGCCGCTGTGGCATCCATTCCGCCCATTGACTGGGCAAGATTCTTCTGAGTTTTTGCCATCTGTGAGCGGGCAATTAGCATAGACTGTCTGCTCTTTGCCTCGTCAAGCTTTGCCTTCAGCGCCTCCACCTGATCACGTATAGCCTCTGTCTGGGTGGTGATAGTTTCCAGCATCTGGGCTGTTGATTCAACATCGGCGTCTGCCTTTACTTTATATGAAAGCGCCTTCTTTGCCATTTCGGTATCACCTGCAGCAAGAGCCGCCTTTGCCTTTGACTCCCAGCTTGCTGCGGAACTTACAGCCTGCTGGTGCTGACGCTCTGCTATTCTCTGGCTTGCCATTGCCTTTCCAAGAGCCTCGGTGGATGTACGTACATCTTTCTGAAGATCTATGATTATCTGTTTTACCATCTTCTCAGGATCTTCTGCACGATCTATCATATCATTGATATTTGCTTTTAGCACGTCGCCTATTCTCGAAAAAATACCCATTATTATTACCTCCGCTCATTTGTCTGCAACTTCTGCAGCGATCTGTACTTTTATTATAACTCATTTTCACAAACCTGTCAAGACAAAAAATTACAAATTGGATACAAAGATAACATTTTGCTTAACAGGCGAAGCTAACATTATACTACTATTGTACCATAGTTATCTATTTTTGTCAAATCAATTGTCCATTTTTTCACCTTGCTTTCACTTTGTACACAAAAATCAAAACTGCCCTGGACTTGTGCAGCACCCAGGACAGTGTTCTTTTATTTATAATAGTTTTATTCGGAAAGGTTTTCCGACGCACCTGTCTCCAATGCATCGAGTCTTTCGTTTATAACCTCCACCTCTCTTGTGTTCATGGTACAGGTGTTGGTATTGAGCTTTGTGTGAAGTCTCAGCTCATTTATGACCTTCTGCATAACCTTCATATCATTTGCCATACGCTCAAAAAGCTCTCGGTTCATCTTCTTTTCCATCTCAAGCTGTGCACGAAGACGATCATTCTCCTCCTTGAGACTGTTTATCTCTCCCTGAAAGCGCCGGCATACAGACTGTACAGCCTGCATACGTGATTCCATATTCCGGTTGTAGGCATTCTGTCGCTCACCAAACTTATGTATAAATATCATTGCCGGATTGGAAGTCACTCTCATAAGCTCTTCGGAGTAGGTCTCGATCACAACACGCTCTTCTTTTTTCTCGCTATTGGAATTTGCATCTCGTTCGTACTTCTGTATCATACTTTTCTCCTTTCACAAACTCCCTCAAAGGCTTCCCTCTATCATCTCTCTCAAAGTCTGGGAAAGCGGTATTTCTGGAGTCCAGCCAGTATCCTTTCGCAGCTTTGTTATATCAGCACGTATCTCTGGTATATCAGATGGTCTCATTCTTGCCGGGTCTGTCTCGTGGCGGATATCACAGCCGCTTATTGATATTATCTCCTCTAAAAGACTGGATATAGCTATGCTTTTGCCGCTGCCCACATTGTAGGTCTCGCCAGCCCTTCCCTTTAACGCCAGCAGTCCGTAAGCTCTTACAACATCTCTCACGTCCGTAAAATCACGCTTTGCCGACAAGTTGCCCGTGCGTATAACGCTTTCCCTGAGTCCTGCCTTTATTTCAGCAGCCTGTCTGCAAAAGTCAGCTGCCACAAACTGCGGGAGCTGTCCCTTGCCTATGTGGTTGAATGCTCGCACCATTATTATATCCATACCATAAGACTTGGCGTAAAGGCTGCCGAACATATTCTGTGCCGCCTTTGTGACTGCATATGGGTTGGAAGGATTTATTGACGTCTCCTCTGATACAAGTGAAACTCCCTCCGGCAGTGCGCCGTATTCCTCGCCTGAGCCTATAAGCAGTATCCTCGGACTATAACCCTCAATGCTGCGCACAGCCTCCAGCAGGTTTATGCAGCCCTCAATATTTACAGCCGCTGTAAGACGCGGCTTTTTCCACGAAAGAGCAACTGAGCTTTGCGCCGCCAAGTGAAAAATTACATCCGGCTTTACCCTTTCAAGCAGCTCTGCTATAGCCTCAACGCTCATTATATCAAGGTCACAAACCTTATATTCACCCGATATTTTCTCTCCCGGAAGCTTAGTAAGAATTATATTCCAGCCAAGGTCGTTTTTCAAATGGCTTGCAAGATATCCACCAACAAAGCCTGCTGCACCAATTATAAGAGCTTTCATATGCTATGCTGCCGCCTTTCCATATTATTCCTTTATTATATCGTAAAGCCGTCCTACTGTCTGAGATTCAGAAAACTCATTTTCAGCACGGCTTGCTGCTGCTTTTCCGTATTTTTCCCTCAGAGCTCTGTCTGAAGCAAGGGTATTTATAGCGTCCGCAAGAGCCGCCTCGTCGCCGGGCGGTACGGTTATACCTGTTTCACCGTCAAGACTCACAAAGGGAACTCCTGTTGGGAGTGACGTGTTTATAACAGGCTTTCCGTAGACCATAGCCTCCAGCTGCACAATGCCAAATGCCTCGCTGTTTGCAACTGATGGCAGCACAAATATATCGCAGTCACCAAATGCAGACTTCAGGTCATCATCTGAAAGCACTCCCAGAAAATGCACCTTTTTACCCATTCGTGACGCTCTATCCATTAACTCCTGTTCAAGCGCACCTGTTCCCACTATAAAAAGCTCGCAGCCATTAGTTTTCTCAAAGGCTCTTATGAGCACGTCCACACCTTTATAGTATACAAGTCTGCCGGTAAATAAAACCTTTACTGCTGATTTATCGGAAAGTCTCTCCGTAAGATATGGCGTCCGGGCTGCGTTTGTGTATTTTTCCGTATCTATGCCATAGGGCAGCACTCTGCACTTTTCCCTGAATTCCGGAAGAAATGCTGAGCTGCCTATATGTCCCTGAGTTGCTGTAAGAATAATATCGCTGCGGCGGAGAAAGCTCTTCAGAACAGGACGATAGAAAAACAAAAGCTTCTTCTGCTTTACAACATCACTATGCCACATAAGTATGGTCTTTCCCTTATATCCAGACAAAAGACACGCCAAATCTCCCAGTGGAAACGGCATATGAAATATTATGGCATCGGCGTTTTTCGCCATTTTCCTGAAAAGTCTGAAAAATGAAAATGACAGAGGACACGAAAAATATGTCCCTATACTGCCGGCTCTTGTAACACTCACTCCGTCTATGACTTCATGAACCGTCCTGCCCTTTTCCTGGCATACAAGCACCTGCATCTCCACGTCCGGAAATCTGGAAAGCTCTATCGCATATGTGCGCACAAGACTCTCTATGCCGCCTATGTGGGGATAATAAGCCTTGTTCACCTGCAATATCCGCAGCTTTTTATCTTCAGCCATCAAGCGCCTCCCTGTATACATCGTAGAGAACTGCCGCAGCATTTTCCCAGGAATAAAGCATTGCCCGTTTAAGTCCTGCTTCACTCAGCTCTCGTCTCAGCTTGCTGTCGTAAAAAAGATCTTCAAGACAGCTGGTCATCTGCTCCGGATCGTATGGATCGCATATAAGAGCACAGTCTCCCACCACCTCCGGCAGTGAGGCTGCGTCTGTAGTCAGCACCGGAACTCCACACGCCATTGCCTCCAGCGGCGGCATTCCAAAGCCCTCGTATATGGACGGGAACACAAACGCAAGTGCACCCGACATAAGCGCACGTATATCCTCCTCTGCCACATAGGATAGAATTGTAAGATCCTCCGAAAGATTAAGCTCATTTATAGTGTTCATCAGTTCCTCGTTGAGCCAACCCTTGCCTCCTGCAAGCACCAGCACCGGATATTCCGACTTCCCCTTGCGGAACAAGTCGTATGCGATCACCAATCGGCGGAGATTCTTTCTTGGCTCCAGCGTTCCAAGATACAGGAAGTAATCCCTGTTTATACCAAGTCTTTTCTTAGTTTCCTCAATAACGTTCTGGTTCTGCTCCGGGTGGAATCTTGTTCTGTCGACGCCGCATGGAACTACCCTCAGCTTTTCAGCCTGCTCCGGAAAATATTTGATTATCTCACTGCGTGAAAACTCAGAATCTGTAACTATAAGATCAGCACGTTTCATTGAACGTTTAAGTCCCGTCTCCAGCATATACCTTGTTCTTCCACGTACAGTCTCCGGAAAAGCCTTATACACCATGTCGTGAACGGTGACTATAGTCTTTCCCTGAACTGCCGGTGGTACGATATAGTTGAAGAAATGAGTTATATCTGCGTCCTTGCCAAAAAAATAACAATATGGAACAGGCAAAAAGTTAGACACTAACCTGTAGAGATACCCCGAGCACCTGCCCTGACGTATCTCTGCACGTGCTTCCTCGTATTTTTTAAGTCTCTGCCGCTTTTCGCCGCCGTCGCCAGTAGCGAAAAACTGCATTATATACTGCTCCTCCGGGTGGAGTGCCATAAGTGCCTGTATCTGTCCAGCCTGACAGTAGCCTATGCCTGTCATTCTTTCACTGATAAGCGGCAGAGCATCAAATGCTATCTTCATTTTCCGTTTCCCTTACTTGCCAAGGAGCTGAACATCGTTCTTTACCATTCTCTCTACAAGCTGTGAGAAGGAGATTTCTCTCTTCCAGCCAAGAGCAGCCTCTGCCTTTGCAGGGTTGCCAAGCAGCACGTCCACCTCTGCGGGACGGAAGAACTTAGGATTTACCTTTACTATAGTCTTTCCGTTTGCCTTGTTTATACCGATTTCATCTACACCGCTGCCCTGCCATTCAATCTCTATACCAACGTGTGAGAAGGCTGTTTCAACAAACTCCCTTACTGTCCTTGTCTCACCTGTTGCAATAACATAGTCATCGGGAGTATCCTGCTGGAGCATAAGCCACATTGCTCTTACATAGTCTTTTGAATGACCCCAGTCACGCTTTGAATCCATATTGCCAAGCTCCAGATATTCCTGCTTGCCTGCGCTTATCTTTGCTACTGCGTCAGTTATCTTTCTCGTTACGAATTCAAGACCTCTCCTCTCGGATTCATGGTTGAAAAGAATTCCTGAGCACGCATATAGACCATAGCTCTCACGGTAGTTCTTTGTTATCCAGTGACCATAAAGCTTTGCCACGCCGTATGGACTTCTAGGATAAAAAGGAGTCTTTTCAGTCTGAGGCATTTCCTGTACAAGTCCGAACATCTCCGATGTGGACGCCTGGTAGAAACGTGCCTCCGGCTTTACTATGCGTATAGCCTCCAGCATCTTTGTAACACCCATAGCGTCTATCTCTGCTGTTGCGATAGGCTGCTCCCAGCTTGTTGCTACGAACGACTGTGCTGCCAGATTGTATACTTCGTCAGCCTCGGATATTCTCATTGCTGTGATAAGAGATATCTCGTCTGTCATGTCGGCGTAGATAAAGTGTATCTTATCCTTCAGGTGCTCCACGTTGCCATAGTCAACAACGCTCTTGCGGCGCATAATGCCGTAAACCTCATAACCCTTTTCAAGCAGCAGCTCTGCCAGATATGAGCCATCCTGTCCTGTGATTCCTGTGATAAGTGCGTGCTTTGCCATAATATATCTTCCTTTCTCTTTTAGCGTCAATCAAAGGAGTGACGCACGGTTGCATATTTTAAGATTTTCGATAACCTTTTTGACGTCCTGAGTCTTGTCCTTTGAACAAATGAGCAGTGCGTCGTCGGTATCGACTACAATTATATTATCAACACCTACAGCCGCAACAAGTCGCTTGCCGCCGCAGATGGTGCTGTGCTCAGTGCCTATAGTTATAACGTCGCCCTCCACGTAGTTGCCAAGCTCATTGGTGGAATTTATCCGCTCCACGGCAAGCCAGCTGCCCACGTCGTCCCAGCCGAAACTGCCGGGTAAAGTGTATATCTCGTCAGCCTTTTCCATAATGCCAAAGTCCACCGACTCCGACGGAAGCTTTTCATAGTCCCTTTCAAGTACAGCTTTAAACTCATCCGTACCGTAGCTTTCGGCTATTGCCTTAGTACCCTCATACACCTCGGGCATGAATTTTTCCATTGCCTTCAGGATAGTACTCGTTTTCCACACAAACATACCGCTGTTCCACAAATAGCGCCTTGAAGCAAGGTAGGACTTTGCTGTCTCCAGATCGGGTTTTTCCACAAAGCGGCTGACCTGATATACTCCGTGCATACCAAGAGTGCTGTCACGCTCAAACTGTATATAGCCATAGCCTGTCTCAGGATATGTGGGAGTTATGCCTATGGTCACAAGACGGTCGCCTGTTTCAGCTACTGATATTGCCTGCCGCAGCGTGTCGGTATACATATCCTCATAGCGTATAAGATGGTCGGATGGCAGCACAAGCATCATTGCCTCACCGCCGTATTTCTTCTCGATAACTGCCGCTGCCAGTGAGATGCATGGTGCTGTATTTCTGCCGCACGGCTCTAAGATGATATTTTCAGCCGGTATCTCCGGGAGCTGCTCTGCTGCAAGACCAGCATACAGAACGTTTGTCACAATAAAAATATCCTCTGGTGACACTATGGGGAGCAGTCTCTTTACTGTCTTTTGTATCATTGTCTCCCTATCCGATGTTAGGGACAGAAACTGCTTGGGTGTTTTTGTACGGCTTCTGGGCCAGAATCTCTCTCCCTTGCCGCCTGCCATAATAACTGCTGTTGTTTTCATTTTCTCATTCCTCTTCATAGTTTTTCAGCTCGTCTTGGTGTTTTATCTTTTCGTTTGTTTCTCCGGGGAAGATGACTGTCTTTATGGTCATCATTATTATTCTAAGGTCAAGGAGCATGGAGTACTGCTCGATATACATCAGGTCCATTTTCAGCTTATCATAAGGTGTGGTGTCGTAGAGTCCCGTCACCTGTGCATAGCCCGTAAGTCCTGCCTTTACTCTCAGACGGAAGTCAAACTCCGGCATACTCTGCTCATATTCATGGGCAAGCTCCGGACGCTCAGGTCTTGGTCCTACTACCGACATATCACCCTTTAAGATATTTATTATCTGAGGCAGCTCATCAAGACGGCATTTCCTCAGAAATCTGCCAACTTTTGTTATACGTTCGTCGTGCTCGGTGGCAAGCTGAGGTCCGTTGATCTCGGCGTTCTGCACCATACTCCTGAACTTGTATACATAAAAAAGCTTGTCGTCGATAGTAAGCCGCTGCTGCCTATAGAATACTGCGCCGCCGTCCTCCAGCTTTATGCACACTGCTACTATTATCCCGATAGGCAGAGCTATAACTCCCACGACAAGGGAAAAGCACAAATCGAATATCCTCTTTCCAAGTCTCTGCTCGGGAGTGAGTCCACTGTTGCGGCACAGCAGCAAGGGCGTATCAAACAGCCTTATCTCCTCTGCACCTCTTATTATAATATCTGAAATTTTCGGAGCAACATACACTCTTATCTTACGTGCAAAGCAGTATTTCAGTATGTCGTTCCTGAGCTGTCCCGGCATTTCGCACAGTATAACACCCTCATATTTGTCGATAGCCTCCTGTATCTCATCCCAAGACCGGTCTGCGCTTACCGATTCGCATATCATATACTTGTCCACTCGCCGGCTCATCTTTGAAACAAGCTCTGCCGCCGCACGCTCCCCGTAGATTATTACAAGCCGTCTTGCGGGAAACAGCGAAAAATAAAGCCTGTTCGTCCCGATTATCCACAAGGGCAGAATCGCCACATCGGCAAGCGTCAGTATGAGCATGGGCAGCCACTGGGCAAAATCTCTTGCAATCAGACTTATCTGAAAATAGGTCACTACGTTTACACACAACATTGAAAGCGACTGGGAGTAAAATGTATCGGTACGTTTCAGATATCCAGCCTTTAGTCCTCCGAACACATTACTGAACAACAGCATAAGCACGGCATAGATGGTTATCATCACCCAGTTTCCGCGTCTGTAGAAAGGCAGCATTATCGCGTCAGCATAGAATTCATACCACACAAAGCCAAAACCTGCTGCAAATACTCCAAGGAGAACCGCTGCTGCCAATATTGAATATATCCTCTTTACGGAATCCTTGTCTCTTAATATATCAGGCATACTCTTTACCTCGTTCTGTAGGTTTACATTACATGACCTTTACATACATATAAAATATTATAACAAAGCACACAACCGGTGTCAAGCATTTTTCTCTGTAATAACGCTGTTTAAGGCTCACTTTTCATCTGGCTCTCACAAATTTTTTAACTACAACGCCGTTGTTGTCACATCACACTAAACTGCTTGACATTGCGGGAATATTATGGTAAAATTAAAGAAAAAGGGGCATTTTGCCATGAAAACGAAAGGAGTTTTTTATTATGAGATTCAAAAGGCTTACTGCCATTGCTGCAGCTGCTGTAGTGAGTGTTACAGGTACGCTCTCAGGCATCACATCAACGGCAGGCGTTTCCGCTGAGCCAAATTCCGACTACAACTACGGCGAGGCTCTCCAGAAATCAATGTTCTTCTATCAGGTTCAGCAGTGCGGCGAACTGCCGGAGTGGAATCAGGTGGAATGGCGTGACGATTGTATGGTGAACGACTATATCCCCGGCGGCTGGTTCGATGCCGGAGATCACCTGAAATTTACCCTCACCAACGCATATGCAGCTACTATGCTGGGCTGGGGTATACTCCAGTATGGCGAGGGCGTTGAAAAAATCGGCATGACCGACCTCTATGAGAAAAATCTGGAGTTCGCTCTTGACTACGTTGCTGCCTGCGACCTGGGTGACGAAATAGTATATATGATCGGCGAGGGCAGCTTCGACCACGTATGGTGGGGCTCTTGTGAAGTGTATATGGATAAGTATGAACTTATGACAGGCAATACCGAGCGTCCCTACTATACCTGCAACGACAGCTCCATTGAGGCTCAGATGGCTGCGGCTCTCTCCACAGGCTACTTAGTTTTCAAGGACAGCAACCCAACAAAGGCGGATTATTATCTTGAACACGCTATTGCCTGCTTTGAGCGTGCCGACAAAAACCGCTCAATAGGCGATGATACCGAGGAGCATCCCTACTATAAGCCATCTTCATTCTACGACGACCTGTTCTTCGCTGCTAACTGGCTCTATATGGCTACAGGCGAACAGAAATATCTTGATCTCTGTGAGTCGGACTATATCCCGAACCTTGGTAAGGAAGAACAGTCAACCGAGCTGAAATTCACATGGGGTCACTGCTGGGACGACACTCAGCAGGGCGGTACTCTGCTCTATGCTATCAATACCGGCGACTCTGCATGGAAAGAACAATTCAAAAAACACCTTGAATACTGGACAACCGGCTACGGCGGCAAACAGATAACAAAGACTCCAGACGGACTATCATGGCTGTTCCAGTGGGGTTCACTCCGCCACGCTACTACTACTGCCTTTCTGGCGTATGTTGCTGTTGACGAGCTCTTCGCCGATGACGCTGCCTATGCTGAAAAGTATACCGAATTTGCCGACGATACCATGAACTACTGCTTCGGCGACAACTCCGCTAACTTTAGCTACGTTGTAGGCATGGGTGAGGATTATCCTCAGGCATGGCACCACAGAACCTCCTCCGGCGCTTGGAACGACAAGTGGAGCAACATCGGTCAGACCGAGGGCGAGGACGCTAAGCCCCATGCACATATTCTCTACGGTGCGCTCTGCGGCGGTCCAGACCAGCAGGACGGCTACTCCGACAAGATCGGCGACTACCAGTATACTGAAGTTGCTATCGACTACAACGCAGGTTACACCGCTGCACTCTGTGCTATGGTTGAAAAGTACGGCGGTTCATCCGACCCGTCATTCCCACCTACTGAAGAACCTAAGTGGAATGAATTCTTCATGCGTGCCTCAATCAACCAGTCCGCCGGCTCATACACTGAGATAAAGGCTTTCGCTATGAACCACTCCGCATGGCCTGCAAGAACTATAAAGGACCTTTCTTATAACTACTACTTCGATATCTCCGAACTGGAGGCTGCCGGTATGTCCATTGCAGATGTATCAGTAAAGGTCGGCTACGATCAGCACGCATCTGATAAGGGCGTTATCTCCATCTCCGACCCCATACAGTACGATGGCAGCATCTACTATGTAAAACTCTCATTTGCTGACGGCAGCGTTGTAATGCCGACCGGTCAGTCCGAGCATCGCTCCGAATGCCAGTTCAGAATATCTATCCCCGACAACATTCAGGGCGTATGGGATGCAACTAACGACTACTCATTCCAGGGCCTTGTTCAGGGCGGCGAAGACGCTATGGTGGATACCTCTTATATCACCATGTACGACGGCGATACTCTCATCTGGGGTATAGAGCCGGACGGGACAACGCCGGACGACAATCCGGTAACAACAACTCCAACGCAAACAACAACTACTACCACTTCCTCCGATATAAGCACTACAACTACAACCGAAACTACCGTTTCAACTACGGAAACTACGTATACAGAAACTCTCCCCACCTCTACCGCATCAACAGATACGACGACCGAAACGACTACTACAGCCTCAGGCGGCGGCGTAGCTCCGACGCTTATGGGTGACGTAAACCTCGATGGCACAGTTTCAATGGTCGATTTGGTTTACTTAAACAAGGCTATGTCAAAGGCGATAAGCCTCAACTACCAGCAGGCTGCAAATGCCGACTGCTGCTCCGATAACAAGAACACCGCTGCTGACGCAAGTGCACTCCTCCAGTTCCTTGTACTGACAATCGAAAAGCTTCCGATAATCCCGTAAGCTAATAGCAGCAAAAGACTCCGCAGGATAATCCTGCGGAGTCTTTTGCTGCAGCTATATACAATAAAGGAGCTGCATATCATACAGCTCCTCTTATTCATGAGTTAATATATACTGTCATACAGATCATCGTATATATCGTTGTACATATCGTTGTAATCCTCGTAATTCTCATAATAATATGAGTCAAAATCAACACCATTTTTCTCCATCATACCAATGCCGGCAAGCCCCAGAATAAGAATAATCACAGACAGCACCAATCCTACTGCTGAGCAGACTATTCCTGCTATGGCACAGCCCTTTTTACTGCTGCCTACTCCAATAATACTCAGTACCAGACCTGCTATAGCTATCGGTATATCTATAAAGTTGAGACATGATAAAACTATCGACACAATACCAACTATCATACCTACAATAGCCAAAATGCCCTTTACTTCGCTCGGCTTCTTTTCAGGCTGCTGCTGATATTGATGCGGCGGCATATAGCCATTATTCATAGGCGGAACATATCCGCCCTGCGGATTGCCGCTGTTCATTGGCGGGGTATATCCGCCTCTGTTCTCTGGTGCACTGCTGCTTGTGAACGCTCCTGACGTTGGCGCTTCAGGCGGTACGCTGCCACCAAACTGTTCCTGTGATGGAGCCGGCGGTACGGGTGGAATGTTGCCGCTGAAAGGCGCTTCAGCAGTTGCTCCGTTCGTATTTTCTTCCTTCATAACTGTGCCGCCGCACTCAGGACAAAATGAAAATCCTTCCTCATAATGCTTACCGCATGATGAGCATACAAATATGTCAGCCAATTTTCTTACCTCCCATTAGTCTGTCAATAAATATCATCGTAAATATCATCATAAATATCATCGTAGAATTCGTAATATCCATAGTTGCCCATCTGGTCAGCTATCTCGTCAGCCGTACATATACACGATGCCAATATGATAGTTGACAGAACAAGCGATATCACTGAACATACCAATCCTGCTATTGCCATACCCTTCTTTGACGCCTTCATTCCAATTGCACTCACGATAATTCCTGCTGCTGCAAGGATAGAGCCCAGTACAGGTATCCAGAAAAATACTATCGCTGTTATTCCTATCACCATTCCTGCAATTGCAGTTCCGCTGCCGTTATCTGCCGGCTTCTCAGGTGTAGATGGTGCTCCGTATACAGGCGGCACGTCATTCGTCTTCGGTGCTTCTTTGAATGGAATATCGTTTGGAGCTGCTCCGTTTGCAGATTCCTGACCTGTAACAGGACTGCTGTCCTCAGTATCTACAACATTCATAGGTGAGCCGCACACCCCGCAAAAACGACTTTCGCCCTCTTTCTCCATGCCGCACGATGTACAAATTGATTTTTTTGCCATTGCCAAAACCTCCCATATATTATTTATCATACTTATTATAACATATTTTGCACTTTTTGAAAAGACCATTTGTATAATATTACAGCATTTTCTACATTTTCACCAAATAATCAACTTTCTGTCACAATGAAATCATAGCTATTTCCACAAGTGAAATGATAGTTCCTGTTATGGAACAGATAAGTCCCGCAACAGCACAGCCCCTGTTCCTAGTCCCCTTTAGTCCTACGGCTGAAAATACTATGCCCGCTATACCTATAACAATGCCTACATAGCTGAAACAGCAGCACAACAGCGAGATTATTCCCACTACAAGTCCTGCTATGGCAAAACCGCCGAAAAGCTTATTATTCTCCGGCTCAGGCACACCATAACCTTGCTGATACATCATGGGAGGTATACCATAAAACTCAGAGTTATGTCCATGGCCGTCACCTCTGAGAGAAGCTCCGCAACAAGAACAGTACGTCCGCCTTGCTTCAACCTCTGCCCCACAGGCCGGACAATAAATTTTATCAGACATTAAAAAGCTCCTCTCCTATTACATTTATCATCAACATTATACCATACATCTGACAATTTGTAAAGAGAGGAGGCTTTTTTATTATCATTTTGCAAAAAGTTCTGTTGAAAGGTATCTGTCGCCGGAATCGGGGAGCAAAACAACTATATTCTTTCCCTTGTTTTCGCAGCGCTTTGCAAGCTCCAGTGCTGCATATGCCGCCGCTCCTGAGGATATTCCCACCATGATGCCCTCACATGATGCAATAGCTCTTGCTGCGTCAAATGCATCTTCTGCCGAAACTGTCACTACTTCATCATAAACGTCCGTATCAAGAACATTTGGAATAAAGCCTGCGCCTATTCCCTGTATCTTGTGAGGTCCTGCCGCACCGCCGGAGAGAACTGCTGAAGCATTCGGCTCTACTGCAACTATTTTCACATCGGGATTTTTTTCACGGAGATATCTGCCAACTCCCGTGATAGTGCCGCCTGTGCCTACTCCTGCTACAAAAATATCCACCTTCCCGTCAGTATCTGTCCATATTTCAGGTCCGGTAGTCTCGTAGTGAGCCTGTGCATTCGCCGGATTGCCAAACTGGTCTGGGATAAAGCTGCCCTGTATCTCCTTTGCAAGCTCCTGTGCACGCTCAATAGCCCCCTTCATACCCTTTGCGCCGTCTGTAAGCTCCAACTCTGCGCCGTAGGCGGCAATAAGGCGTCTGCGTTCCTCACTCATGGTTTCGGGCATTACTATTATCGCACGGTATCCCTTTGCCGCCGCCGCTGAGGCAAGACCTATACCTGTATTTCCGGATGTCGGCTCTATTATCGTACCGCCAGGCTTTATTTTTCCGGTCTTTTCGGCATCCTCAAGCATATACTTTGCTGCTCTGTCCTTGGCCGAACCGGTGGGATTCAGATATTCAAGCTTTGCAAATATCCTTGCCTCTGCGTCGTATGCTTTTTCGAAATTCACCATCTCCAAAAGCGGTGTATTTCCTACGAGCTGCTGTGATGAGGTGTAGATTTTCATAATTTTTCCTCCTTAAAAGCAACAGGGCTGCCCTCTGCGGACAACCCCATTTTATCATTGTTTATTATACGTGTGCGGAATAGTTCGGAGCTTCCTTTGTGATCTGGATATCGTGCGGATGGCTCTCGATAAGGCCTGCACTTGTGATCTGTACAAACTTTGCTCTCTCATGCATTTCCTTGATAGTGGGACAGCCGCAGTAACCCATACCTGCTCTTATACCGCCAATCAGCTGGAATACGCTGTCGGATACAGAACCCTTGTAAGGTACACGTCCCTCAACGCCCTCGGGAACGAGTTTCTTTGCGCCGCTCTGGAAATATCTGTCCTTAGAGCCGCAAGCCATAGCTGCAAGACTTCCCATACCACGGTAAACCTTGAACTGTCTGCCCTGATAGATCTCAGTCTCTCCCGGAGATTCCTCGCAGCCTGCCAGCAGTGAACCAAGCATTACTACGCTTGCGCCTGCTGCAATAGCCTTTACGATATCACCTGAATACTTGATACCGCCGTCTGCGATAACAGGAATGCCATACTTCTGAGCAACCTTGGCAACATCGTATACTGCTGTTATCTGCGGTACGCCGATACCTGCTACAACTCGTGTTGTACAGATAGAACCCGGTCCGATACCTACCTTGACAGCGTCTGCGCCGGCTGCAATGAGAGCCTCGGCTGCCTCGGAGGTGGCGATATTTCCGGCAATTACCGGAATATTAGGATATGCAGCCTTTACCTTCTTCAGACATTCCATAATATTCTTGCTGTGTCCGTGAGCTGAGTCGAGAACGAGTACATCCACCTGTGCCTCGATAAGTGCGCCTGCTCTCTCCAGCACGTCGGCTGTAATACCGATAGCTGCGCCGCAAAGCAGTCTGCCCTTGGAGTCACGTGCAGAATTAGGATACTGAACTGCCTTTTCGATGTCCTTTATAGTGATAAGACCCTTGAGATAGCCGCCATCGTCTACGAGCGGGAGCTTCTCGATCTTGTGTCTGCGCAGAATAGCCTGAGCTTCTTCCATAGTTGTGCCGACCGGTGCTGTGATGAGGTTGTCCTTTGTCATAACATCGCCGATCTTCTGGTTGAAGTCAGTGAGAAAGCGCATATCACGGTTTGTGATAATGCCAACCAGCTTGCCTGTCTTGTCTACTATAGGCACACCGGAAATTTTATATTTGCCCATTAGGTTGTCTGCATCAGCTACAACATGATCCTCAGTAAGTGAGAACGGATTAGCGATAACGCCATTTTCAGAACGCTTTACCTTGTCAACCTCATCAGCCTGCTGTTCAATGGTCATATTCTTGTGTATAATACCAATACCGCCTTCACGGGCAATAGCTATTGCCATTTTTGCCTCTGTTACAGTATCCATTGCTGCGGTCATAATAGGAGTATTCAGCTCTATGCCCTTAGCAAGGGTAGTGTGCAGGTCAACCATATTCGGAGTTACATCAGATGCGCCCGGAATCAGAAGCACATCATCAAACGTAAGTCCCTGCTTGCCAAACTTGTCAGAACACATTTCTGTTACCATAATATCGCCCTCCATTGCTCTTTGACGGAGCCTCTTCGCCGCTCCATCCGATTTTTAGTTATTAGATAAATTATACCCCATTTTACCTTTTTAGTCAAGAGGGTTCTTCTGTTTTTATGTAACAAGTAGTTGAATTTTTTCGGTTTTTGTCCTATTAATAATTCTGCGCATATTATATGCACATATCACTTCATCCTGCAAGCCATTTCTTGACATAAAAAATTTTTTGCTGTATAATCTAAACACAGACTTTACTTTCAAGGAGGCTGCTATGCCACGTTTTTTCTTAGAGCATATAACACCCGACAATATACGCATAACAGGTGAAGACGCTCGCCATATAGGCCGCTCTCTCCGTATGCGTACCGGCGAGATGCTTACAGTCTGCTCCCAGGGCAGAGACTACCACTGCAGAATATCTGCCATAACTCCCGATGAAGTCCTGCTGGAGGCGCTATCCTCAGAACTGTGCGCCGCCGAGCCAAGCATAAACGTCACCCTCTATCAGGCTGTGCCAAAGGCAGATAAGCTTTCTTCCATTATACAAAAATCGGTGGAGCTGGGTGCTGTCAGAATAGTCCCCGTCCTCACAAGACGCTGCGTGGCAAGGCCGGATAAAAAAGACTTTGACAAAAAACTACCAAGACTCCAGAAAATAGCCGAATCTGCCGCCAAGCAGTCGGGCAGAGGCATAATACCAGAGGTCTCCGGTCTGCTCACATGGCAGGAAGCTCTGGAGGAAATGTCAAAAAAAGAATGCGCCATGCTTTTCTATGAGGAGGGCGGCGTAAGATTTAACGAAGTGCCCCTCGCCAATGCTAAGGATATTGCAGTTTTCATAGGAAGCGAGGGCGGTCTTGATCCCGAGGAGGCTCTGACTGCAAAAAATGCCGGAATATATAACGTCTGGCTTGGAAACAGGATACTCCGCTGCGAAACTGCCCCAATTGCCGTTATATCCATACTTATGCAGCTCACCGGAAATATGTAATATAAATTGCAGATTTTCACTTACTTTTTTGTAAAAAATACTTGTAATTTCACATGAGGTGTGGTATAATAATAATAACAGGTTTAATCCGGCGCTGCGGAGCCGACGCTGTAATAAATACTTCCGTAGAGAAAGAGGTTATATTATGAAGACAAGTACAATCGTATCAATTATTCTCGCAACAGGCGCTGTCGTATTGGCAACAATTCTGGTTCTCGCCAAGAAGAGAAAGAAGAAAGCTTCTCTGGATGGCTGCTGCGACCTGGACAATATCGACGCTTGCTGCTGCACCGACAACGACGACGCTTTCGAGGATATCTACGAAAAGGCAGGCGACTGTGTAGATAGCCTCAAGGACACTGTGGATGATGTTCTCGACGATATCACCGACTAAACACAAATAAATAACAGAAAAATGACCGCTCTCATCACGAGAGCGGTTCTGTCTGTCCAAAAACCCCGATTTCGTTGTCTGAAATCGGGGTTAAAATTTCAATCAAAGAACAATCAAGCAGGA